>JAJJPK010000080.1:0-4720 GCA_032907565.1 Cyclobacteriaceae bacterium
TACCTCTTCGATACCAGTCCCATTCGATGCCCCGCCATAATGAGTCGAGCGCCTGCGCCAATGCCTTTTCGTCGTCGTTGCCGTCCTTAAAATATTCGCGCGCGCAAAGCATCCCCTGGGCGAGGTAAGCTGTCTCGACGATATCGCCGCCGTCGTCCTTCGTGCTGAACGGTTTCACCTCGCCGGTTTCGCCGTTAAGCCAGTGCGGCCACACTCCGTGAAAACGATCGGCCTTGCCGAGCCAGTCCGTCAGCTTTTTGAGGTGTTCATAGCCCTCCTGTCGCGTAATGAAGCCGCGTTCGATGCCGACGAGAATTGCCATAATTCCAAACCCCGTCCCACCCGACGTAATAATGTGCTTGTCGTTTTGCGGGTAGACGTCGTCGGTATGGAATCGTTCCCGGGCAGCACCCGACACGGGTTCAGCGCCGTCCCAGAAGTACTGAAAGGTCCGGTATTGGACGAGCGTCATCAGTGAGTCGTCGCTGATACGCGCCTCATCTTGCGTAGTCGTTTCTTCCTGTCGTCCGCAGGATGACAGGACCGCGAGCATCAATAGGGCGGAATAAAATGGTTTCATCATGATAGAAACAGTTCTGGTTAAGACGATTATCAGAATTGAACTACAGGTCCGAGTTCCGACACGCCGGTTTCTCCTATTGCCTGAACACTGGCGAAATAGGTGACGCCCTTGTTCAAACCGCGGAAGTAGAACGTCGTGTCTTCGTGAACCATAATGCAGTTGTACAATTTATCGGGATCAATACCATAGTAGATATTGTATGCATAGGCGTTGGGAACGGCGTTCCAGCTGAATGTTGCGTCGCGTGTATCGCTATGACGCCTGGCCTGGAAGCCCTCTACCGTTACGGGTGGCTCTCCCGGACGCTTCCCGAAAATACGAAACCCGGCGATCGCAAATTTTCCGTCCGCCATGTGTACGTTCTCGAGCTTGAGGTAGCGGGTGGTAAAGGGCTCTACCAATTCGACGTAATCATGCGGAACGTCCGTTTTGTTTTCGCTTTTGTCGATCAGTATCTTCCAATCTTCTCCATTGGAAGAGTGATAGATCCTGTACTGATGATAGATGCCCATCTGCTTGTCGCGCAGCTGCGCGCCTTCATCGGCGTAGTTTATTTGGATCGCGTAGATGTCGCACTCATGCCCCAGGTCGACTGCGAGAAATTCCCCGGGATCGGCGGAAGCGGCACTCCAGTAATTGCGGATGTTTTCGTTGAAGGCAAGCGAGGGATCCTTGCCGGGCAGTGAGGATGAAGCCCACGCCCGTTTCTTGTACGACTGGAGTGTCCAGCCCGTGAATGTTGACTCCCGGTGATCCCGTTTCCCGTCGGCGTGATAGTTCGGATAATCACCAAAGGCAGTGATACAATACATTTGACCGTCATCGTCGAAGCCCGCAGGAAAAATTCCGATCCGTCGCTCGAATTTGTACTTGATCCAGTTCAGCATCGTTCCTGTACGCCAATAGTTGCCATACCGGTCTTGAAACGTACTGCCATGACCTGCACCTGTGATAAAGCCACCGGGTTTGTAAGCCAATGGATTGTACGGTGCATAGGTGAAAGGGCCCAGCGGAGCATCTCCCACGAGAACGCCGTCGGCATATACATTCCACTCGGTGCCCGGCGCGGCATACTGATAGTAGTACTTGCCGTTGTGCTTGGTCATCCACGGTCCTTCGGTGTAGGGTCGCGTTACGGTGTCGGTGTGGTTCTCACCAAAACGCTCCCAGCCGTGTTCTTCCGGATTAAGGCGCGATAGTTCTTTTGGTTCGCCGATGGGTGCGAAATTCCGCGAAGGATCGAGTTCCATTCCGTAAAGCGGGTACGTATTGCTGCTGCCCCAATAGATGTAAACGCGACCATCATCATCGCGGAAGAACTGCGGATCCCAGGTTGCAACTTGAAACGAATCGGTAACGACAGACCATTGTCCGGCGGCTGGATTCGTGCTAACATACAGTGGCATTGGATCCGGTGCGGCGAAAGAGGGAATGAAAAGCAGGGTGTCTCCCCATGCCCATGCTCCCGGCGCACACACGTTATCGCCTGCCTGGCCATTCACCTGGAAATCCTTTCGGATATAATTCCAGGTTCTCATGTCGGCGCTCCACCAATATCCGAACTGATTGGTCGAGAACAGATACAGTGTGTCGCGAAGCAGTACCATGGCCGGGTCGGCCGTACTGCGGTGCGACTCATCCTGCGCATAGTAGGTATGCGTTGACGGTACGTATGCGTAGTCCAGGTTCATGGGGTTGCAGAACGTCGTAGGTACATCGCGGTAGGCAACCGGTCCGTCGGTCGTGCATGCAGCGAATGCCGCAATAATCAATAGTGCTGTTATCCCTCCTCTGTTAAGCACGTTCGTCATTGTTACTCCGTTCATCGTATCTCAATAGCTGAATCCCAATTTCGTGAGTCCTTCCTGCACCTCCGGGCACGACATGAACAAGTCCCACAACAAGCCCGTGCGATAGTTCTCGATCATGACGATGATGGCGACTTCGCCGATGCGCTGGCCCTGGTCGATGGCGAGCCAGCTGTCGGCAAACCATCCTTCGGTTATGTTAAAGGCATCATGAAATCCGTACTCGCCCCATACTCTGTCGCCCAACTTGTAGTAAAAGAACCGTGCCGCCTCCATTGATTCGTCTGGCGTATAGGGCATCGATGAGAGTGCTGCCGTCGGTGTAATTACGCCCAAATCATTTGTCGGCGCGTGTGCCGAATAACCCTGATGGTTATCGCTGGCGGTGAGTCCCCAGCAATCTTCGCTATAGGCAACATAGTCGCGCGGGTTGGCTATGCAGTACGCACGATTGATTAACGTGTGATTGACATTCTGTGTCCAGTAGTTGGCGTAGGTGTCGGACAGGTTGCGTGGATCGAGTCCCAGGAACGAGTAGTGCGAGAAGAACAACGGACCACCGTAGTCGGGCCCCAGCGGCAGCGTTATGCCGTGATATGAATCTCCGTTGGCGATGGCGCCGCCCTGTGCCCATCCCTCGTGATACACGGAGGCATCGATAGCATGCGTCGGTGATGAGGCGGCGAGGACGTACGTGATCAGGCATTCGTTGTAACCGCGGATCGGATGATTCATGGTCCACTCCTTGTCGGGCGACCAATGCCAATACAGCACATCCTGACCTCCGCGCGTATACCAGGTCCATTCCACCGCGTGCCACAGCGCATTGATCCGGTCGATCAGGGCGAGTTCGGAAGCTACACCTGCATCGAGGTATTGACGGAAGGTAAGCAATCCCTGAATGAGGAACGATGTTTCGACGAGATCTCCGCCGTTGTCATTAGGGCTAAAGGGGATGACGTTGCCGGTAGTGCCGTCGATCCAATGCGACCAGGCGCCGTGAAAGCGGTCGGCCGATTCCAGGAAGTCGAGAATGCGATCCATCCGTTCGAGTCCTTCTGACCTTGTAATGAAGCCTCGTTCCATTCCTACGATCAAAGCCATGATCCCAAATCCGGAACCTCCGCTTGTTACGAGGTTACCAGAGGTGTTGCGTTCACGCGCCATGCCGCTGACGGGTTCAGCAAAATCCCAAAAGTATTTGAACGTCTGCTGCTGGATGAGTGTAAGCAACGCATCGTCTGTGATCAGGGGAAATTTCGGCACGTCGGCTGCCGCAGTATAAAACAGTCGGTTATAACCTGCAAAGGTTTCCCCATTGGCGCCTCGGACATCGTCGGCGATTACCAGCCTGTAGCGCGTTAGATCGTTGAGCGTAACGCCGCTGAGTGTTACACTCTTGCCGTCTTGTGAAAGTGTATGCGTCGGAGAAACACTGCCTGGTCCTTCCAGCGCAAACGATCCCTGAAGCGATGACGCAGCCAGCGGCAGCGAAAATTCAACGGTTATCTCGGGTGTGATGGGCACGTCGGTCACGCGGGCGTTGCCCATGGCGTTTTTGCCGCCAATGACAACGGAGGCTATCGTCAGCGCGCCGGCTACAGTTTTGAAACGGATCTCGGCTCCAGAAAACCGTTCACCGCGTTCGCCGGTAATTGCTTCGGACAGGCGCAACGTATGGTCGGTATTGTGTTGGAGCGGGCCGTCGGGATGTATGACCAACGTAGTGTTTTGGGCGGAGAAGGATACGGAGTAGGCTACTGACGTCCCCGCTGTAAAAGTTATGGCACCAGCAACGCTGTTAGTGTTTAGGGAAGTTGAGAACACGAATGAGAGGCTCTGGTCGACCGGGATATTTTCATTTGCGCCTCCGCTGAGGTCCAGTTCCAGGGCACCGGCAAAGGCGCGAAGAAGGGTTAAAGGTTCGGATGAGGGGTTGTCGTCATTGCAACCTGCCAGGGTACCGACCAATATGAATAGAATGCGTATGCCTCTCCGTGCCATAATCCTGATTGCGGTGGAACGTCATGATTCCCCGGGTCAGCGTGTACCATCTCCAGACAATACTTAGCCCCTCCCCGGGGAGGGGAGAGGCGTAAGTAAGACCAAATTAAACTAACCCTGAATCTGGTATCTGTCCCAGCCGGAATGTTTTTTCCGGCCGTTGCCATCAATCGGCCATCATGGCTTGAATTTCTGCCTGTGAGAGCGCTCTGTTGAACAGTCGCAACTCATCGTAAAGGCTCTGATCGGAGAGGTGACCCCACTCCGTGAAGCGCGGTGCGCCGGAAGCGATCGAGAGAATATCACAATCGGTCCAGTCTACAAC
>JAJJPK010000081.1:0-4725 GCA_032907565.1 Cyclobacteriaceae bacterium
TCTGATGAAGATCGAACGGCTCAACCCATATCAGGATGGGCATACAGGCAACGAATCCGACAAGCGAACAATACAAAAGTATCTCCAACTCGCTAAAATTCCTATCCACGAGCATTTTGCAGTATGTATTGTAGAAAGCGCAGCAACAGCAGGCAATAAGAAAGATCACATTTCCGGTGAGGTACTCACTTTCGGAAAAGCTGGCCTGTCTGAGGTCCGGTAGGGATGTCAGCAGCACGCCGATGATGGCAATCACAAATCCTGCGATCCGCACGACGTTCAGCTTCTCGTTGAGGAATATGGAAGCAAAAGCTGCAACGATTACGGGAATGGTTAGCGTAATGATGCCGGCATTGGCTGCCAATGTCAGTGTGGATCCGAGGGTATAGAGGTATTGCATCGGGAAGACGCCGATGAGCCCGGGAACAGCAAAATATTTCATGTCCCTCCAGGTGCGCCGTCGTGACCGTCGCCTGTTCTCTGCCCATAGAAACGGGAGGAGCAGGAGCGTGCTTATGACCATTGGAACAAATGCAATCGTAATTGGTCCGAGTTTGTCGCCGATCATTCGGATAACCGGAACTTGTGTTGCCCACATGAAATTCACGAGGATAACCAGAAACAGATGCCACGTCTTCCCAGTACGCATTGCGTTCAGTCTAATTTGCCAATTCAATGTTTGTCGTCGAATTACTTAGGTGGCAGTCCGGATCCAAAACCTCCGTCCACGACGTAGGCGGAGCCGGTGACAAAAGAGGCGTCGTCGCTGGCGAGAAAGACTGCAACCTTTGCTACTTCGCTGGCCCTCCCGATCCGCCCCAAAGCGTGCAACTTTCCTGCTTCGGCCCGGGACTGGTCCGGGTTTGCCTGACTCTTGAAATATCCTTCGGCGAGCCCGGCGTCAATATATCCCGGGCATATGCAATTTACACGGATTCCGTCTTTTCCATGGTCAATTGCCATCGCTTTTGTTAGCCCTATGATCGCTGCCTTAGTGGCGCAATATCCGGCACAGGAAGGTTCGGCAAAGTATCCGTTGACAGAAGACATGTTCACAATGTTTCCTCCCGTGGCCCTCAGCATCGGAAGAAATTGTTTGGAACAAAGGAACACACCGCCGACGTTTACCGACATTTGTGCTTCCCATTCTTCAAAGCTGGTATCGGCGATGGTCTTATTCACCTGGATGGCAGCATTGTTGATCAAAGAATCGATTTTTCCGTACGTCTTGATTGTTGTGTCAACCAGGGCAGCTACGGAATCGGGTTTGGAAACATCAACCCTGAAGGCAAAAGCTGTGCCGTTGTTATCCTTTATTTCCTGGGCGGTTTGCACCGCTGCCTGGAAATTTATATCTGCCACAATAACGGAGCCCCCCTCCCTGGCGAACTCAATCGCACAGGCTTTGCCAATTCCGGACCCTGCGCCTGTTATTACAATGGTGCGATTTTCAAGCTTCATAATGACACGTTGTTAATACCTGTTTCTCCGAAGGCCCCTAACGGACTTCTTGCCTCTTGTGCAGTCCTTCCTGCATGACCGGGTCGGCGTGAATTATTTTTCTTACCCTCTCAAGTAACTCCTTTTCATCTGACTTTGGTACAGTAACGATTCCATCAAAATCCGCATAGACCAACTCGCCGTGATTGACAAGCACTCCTCCGCATTGCACGGGCACATCATAAGCGACGACTATGCCGCGTCCTTTTGAATCCAGCGGGCATATCCCGGCATAATATACTGGAAAATTCATATCAATAATCTTGACGCAATCCCGTACCTGACTATCGCAAACGCATCCCGCGACACCCTTACGTTTTGCGATGGTTGACATCAACTCGCCCCAGGGGGCATTCGTACCGTTAAAGTCTGTGGAGTGAATCACAACATCGCCCGCTGTCAGCGCGTCCATCGCTTCGATCTCCAGTCCGTAGGGATTCTTTTCGTCCACATAGTTGATCTCCTTCCATTCGAAGGTTCTTGCCCTCCCGATGAATCCGCAGTTCCTTATATCCGGCAACAGCGGTCGGAGTCGTTGATGCATTACCTGATGGCGGTGGCCCATTTCGCTAAGGATGTCGGATATTGCGGCTACGCTCAGGAGTTTTATGAGTGGGTAGTCTTCGGCAGGGATGTAGTCCGTCAAGGGCAAGAAAATTTGAATGAGGCGAAAATTACATTTCAAAACCCGGTTCCATTTACCCGATACCGGCCATTCAGTACACTATCTTGTAAAGACGCCGACAAGACAACATGGTGGGGTGCATGGCGTCACCGAAGCCGTTTGAAATACACCACGAAATTGGCTTGATCGTCAAAAAAGGTAGATTGGTCGATGCTGGTGAGTGACCGTTGCTACCATTATCATTTTGATACAGGATCGGGTAAATAATGCTCAACATCAGATAAATCGCCAGTCCGGGGATGGCGGTAGCTTTGAAAGGCTGCCGAGTCCGATTCTGGATAGGCAATCGGACTTGTTTGGTTACTGTTTCAAAAGACGAAACCACACGGTGCAGCAATGAATAACATGAGGAGTAGACTTTTGTCCGTTTTTTTGATTGTTCTGTTAACCGGGTGCAAGGGGAGAAATTCGCAAGGCGCTTTACAAGACTGGCCAGTCTATCGGGGAGATGACGGTGTCAATGCCTATTCCAGACTCACACAGGTCAACCGGGAGAACGTCAGCAACCTTCAGGTCGCCTGGATATATCGCTCCGGAGATTACCGGGAAAATTCCACGATTGAGACCAATCCATTAATTATCGACGGTATTCTATACGGCGTTACACCCGGCCTTAATGTCTTTGCGCTGAATGCTGAAACAGGAGAGCAATTGTGGATGTTCCGTCCCTCAATGGACGAAGGTGAGCAGGGTGGTGTGTTGCGTGGACTGACCTGGTGGGCAGATGGTGATGACAAGCGTATCTTCACGTGCTTTTCGTATCGATTGATCGCATTGGATGCCACCACCGGTGAACAAATCATGAGCTTCGGGGCGGGAGGTTACGTTGACCTGCGTAAAGGATTGAGGAATGATGATGAGATTGAAAGCTATGTCGTCGATAACACTTCACCTGGCGTGGTTTACGAAGACTTGCTTATTCTCGGTTCCCGGGTTTCAGAGACCTACCACGGCATGCCTGGCCATATCCGGGCGTACGACGTCAGGACCGGAAAGATCCGATGGATGTTTAATACCATACCTCGGCCAGGTGAGCCCGGCTATGATACCTGGCCCGCTGAAAATTACAAGACCGCAGGGGGCTGCAATGCCTGGGCGGGATTTAGCATCGATCGGGCACGGGGGATAGTATTTGCTTCAACTGGATCACCTCAGTTTGATTTTCACGGCGGGGACCGGGTCGGGGCAAACCTGTTTGCGAATTCAATCATTGCGCTTGACGCTGCAACCGGCAAATACATCTGGCATTTTCAGGTCTCGCATCATGACCTGTGGGACTACGATCTGCCTTCGCCGCCTAACCTGGTGACGGTTAAGAGGGACGGCAAAGAAGTTGATGCAGTCGCGCAAATAACAAAGCAGGGATGGATTTTTGTACTGGATCGGGAAACGGGGCAACCATTATTCCCGGTTGAAGAGCGTCCGGTACCAGCCTCTAAAATGCCGGATGAGGTAGCAAGTGCAACTCAGCCCTTCCCACTGCTGCCTCCGCCCCTGGTCAGACAGCGATTTGATACGTGCCTCATAACCGACATTTCTCCTGACTCCCGGCAGTATATCCTGAAGGAAATAGCAAATTATTCCTACGGTGAATTATATCTTCCCCCAGATACCAACGGAATTATACAACTCCCCGGGACACGAGGGGGCGGAGAGTGGAGCGGCGCAGCATTTGATCCTGAAACGGGGCGACTGTTTGTGGGAGTCAACGATATCGCAAACGTCGTGCAGTTGGTGAAACTGGAACAGGAAGATCCGAGCGAAATTCTCCGTATGCCCGTTCTGCTTGCCGGCGCTAAAGTATACCGGGAGCATTGCTCTGCTTGTCACGGAGAGAACCGGGAAGGGCATGACGCGTACCCCTCATTGCAGGACCTTGCTGGCCGAATTAACGAGTTGCAGGCACGGCACATTGTTGACAGGGGAGGAAACAAAATGCCCTCCTTTGCGCACCTTCCGGAAGCATACAGAGAAGCTGTCATAGCTTTTCTCTTCGATTTGAACGACAAGACGCTAACCGCAAAGAAGACAGGTGCAGTACGGTCCCACCAGGGAAGAAACAAGTATAGAATAAAGGGCTACACTCAGCTGAAGGATCATCTGGGGTACTACGGCGTGAAACCGCCTTGGGGAACATTAAATGCCGTGGACCTGAATAGCGGAGAGATCGTATGGAAGAGGCCCCTGGGCGAATATCCTGAGTTGACGGAAAAAGGCATTCCCGAAACCGGCACACAATTGTTTGGTGGAGGAATAGTCACCGCGGGGGGACTGATCTTTATTGGTGCGTCGAGAGATGAGAAATTCAGGGCGATCGATAAGGACACGGGTAAGACCCTTTGGGAGTATCAACTTCCCGCTGGAGGGTACGCGACTCCTGCCACCTATGAAGTGGGCGGAAAACAGTTTGTGGTTATTGCCGCGGGCGGTGGCGGTTATCAGGCAACGAAATCCGGCGACTACTACATAGCATTTGCATTGGCCGATTCGCGCGCAGATTGAGCATCAGATAGAATAATTACGAATACTATGAGCAAGAC
>JAJJPK010000082.1:0-4698 GCA_032907565.1 Cyclobacteriaceae bacterium
TGGACGCGCGCCACGGCAAATTTGTCTTCGAGGTACACCTGGTATTGGCGCGCAATGAGATGATAGCGGATCGAAGTAGAACATAGGCAGTGTGAGTGTGAGTGTGAGAGTGAAGTGATCGGTAACCGATAATCGATAGTCAGACTATACCATCAGGTTGAGCTGTAATGACATGTTGGTAGCCCAGGGCGAAGCCCCGGGATTAGTGCGTTCGCATGGACGCGCGCCACGGCAAATTTGTCTTCGAGGTACACCTGGTATTGGCGCGCAACGTGATGATAGCGGATCGAGGTAGAACGCAGTGCGTATTAATGCATCAACTCCAGTAGCTTTCGTTCCAGCGCAGTTCGTTTTTGAACTGATAGAGCGACGTGTTCTTGTCGATCTTCACGAATTCAACGCCCGCTATTTCAGCAAAATCCTCGAGGTGCTCGGATGTGAGATTCTGGGAATAACACGTATGGTGCGCGCCACCGGCGAGAATCCATGCTGCACAACCTGTGTTCATGTCGGGCATGGGTTTCCAGAGCACGCGTGCGACGGGCAGCTTCGGCAAGTCGTGTTCGGGTTCGACGGCCTCGACTTCGTTCACGAGGAGTCTAAAGCGGTTGCCCATATCGATGATGGAGGCATTGATGGCGGGACCCGCGCCGCTACCGAACACGAGCCGGACGGGATCGGCCTTGCCGCCGATGCCCAAGGGATGAATTTCGCAAGACGGCTTATTCGAAGCGATCGATGGGCAAATCTCCAGCATGTGTGCACCCAATACCATGGAAGCGGCGCCGTCAAAATGATACGTGTAGTCTTCCATAAAGGAGTTTCCGCCCTTCAGCCCCGAGCCCATAACTTTCATCGCACGAACGAGGGCCGCCGTTTTCCAGTCGCCCTCAGCGCCGAACCCATACCCCTCTTCCATCAGCCGCTGCACGGCGATGCCTGGCAATTGCAACAGGCCGTGCAGGTCTTCGAACGTATCGGTAAAGCCCTTGAAATTTCCTGCTTTTAGAAATTGACGCAGGCCCGCTTCGATGCGGGCCGCTTCGCGGAGTGACTCATGACGTGCGCCGTTCTTCTTTTGAAGTTCGGAAGCTACATTGTACCGGTCGTGGTACTCTGACACCAGGCTATCAATTTCCTTGTCAGACACATCGCCAATAGCCGCGACGAGGTCGCCAACACCGTACCCGTTGACGGCATAGCCGAACTTGATCTCCGCCTCTACTTTGTCGCCTTCCGTTACGGCCACCTGCCTCATGTTGTCACCGAATCGGCAGTAGCGCGCACCTTGCCAGTCGTGCCACGCCAGGGCGGCACGCAACCATGCTTCCATACGCTCGTGAACCGCTGGATCTTGCCAGTGGCCAACCACCACCTTACGGCGGAGCCGCATGCGCGTCATGATGAATCCGAACTCACGGTCGCCGTGGGCGCTTTGGTTCAGGTTCATGAAGTCCATGTCGATGGTCTTCCAGGGGATGTCGCGGTTGAACTGCGTGTGCAAGTGAAGCAGCGGCTTGCTGAGGATTTTAAGGCCTCCGATCCACATGCGTGCGGGAGAGAATGTGTGCATCCAGGCAATCAATCCGACGCAGTTGTCGGTGTTGTTCGCCTCCCGGCACAGCGCGGTTATTTCTTCGGGAGTTTTGAGTACGGGTTTGAATACGACCTTTACTGGAAAACCCTTGACTTCGTTAAGGGCGGCGGCAATCTTTTGAGCGTGGTCGGCTACCTGCCGCAAGGTTTCTTCACCATACAGAAATTGGCTGCCTGTAATAAACCAGGCCTCTGAGTTGTCGAGATCGGTCATTCTATGTCGTTTATATGCCCCTGAGGGCGTATCGTTTCAAGGTCAGTTGCCGTAGTAGGCATTCGGACCGTGTTTTCGTTCGTAGTGCTTTCGAATCAGCGCGTCTTTCATGCGCTCTGCATGGGGATTGATCTCCTGTGTCAGGTACGCCATACGGGCGATCTCCTCCAGCACGGAGCTGTTGTAGACGGCCTTCTCTGCTGTCTTGCCCCAGGTGAACGGTGCATGGCTGCCTACGAGGATCATTTCAACTTCACGGTAATCGAGTCTTCTCTCTTCGAAGCATTGCAAGATCTGAAATCCCGTTTGGTATTCGTAGTTGCCCTGGATCATTTCATCAGCCATAGGTGCAGCACAGGGTATATCGTGCGTGCAATGGTCGGCGTGCGTCGTTCCATATAACGGAATATCGCGGAGCGACTGCGCCCAGCTGGTCGCGTACGTCGAGTGCGTATGAGCAATGCCTCCGATGTCCTCCCAATGTTTGTACAGCACAGCGTGCGTCAGCGTGTCGGACGAAGGCCGCAACTCTCCTTCCACCTTTGCGCCGTCGAAGTCGACGATCACCATTCCCGCAGGGGTGAGCAGATCGTACGGTACGCCGCTTGGTTTGATGGCAAAGACGCCGAGGTCGCGGTCGGCAGCGCTGACATTTCCGAATGTATGGATCACGAGGCCCAGCCGCTGGAGGTCCATGTTCGCCTTGTACGCTGCTTCTTTTATGTGACTGAATTTCGACATGCCGGAATAGAAAATTGCTGCGCTGCTTTTACACCAGGTCAGGTTGTAAATGTTTACGCTCCAGCCACATGCCGAAGTCCTGATATTTCTTGTATCGTTTTTCGTAATGAGCAGTCCTTGAGGCGTCGGGTTTGTATTCCGCATCAAATCCCTGGCCCATTGCGTTCATCGCATCTTCGACCCGCGGGTATAATCCGGCGGCAACCGCAGCAAACATAGCGGCGCCTGCGGCGCAGGTTTGTTCCGAGCGGTGGATCCGGATTGGCATGTCCATGACGTCGGCCATCACCTGCATGATGTAGGGCGACTTGCGCGCGACGCCCCCGAGTCCGATCAAGCCCTTCACAGGCACGCCTTCTTCGCGGAACCGGTCTACGATAGCGCGAGCGCCAAAGCATGTAGCCTCTACGAGTGCGCGGAATATCCTGGGGCCATCGCTGGCGAGACTGAGTCCCGCGACGGCGGCTTTCAGCGTCTGGTCGGCGTCGGGAGTTCTCCTTCCGTTGAGCCAGTCTACCGCCACCTCCCCTTCTTCATCCAGGGGTAGGGCCGCTGCCTGCTGGCTGAGTTCTTTAAGTATGTTTGCTTTGATTTCGGATTTCAGCTTTTTGCGAATTTCGTCATTGACGAGTGTTGTTTTATCAAGAAGATTGTCGAGCGGCCAGGATACGAGGTTTCTAAACCATGCGTATGTGTCGCCGAAGGCTGACTGTCCTGCTTCGAGTCCAATCATCCCGGGTATGATCGACCCGTTTACCTGTCCGCAGATACCGCGCACCAGTTTGCTCTCCATTTCGTCGGTCGGCGCGACGAGCATGTCGCAGGTAGACGTGCCCATCACCTTGCTGAGGTGGTATGGTTCGATTTGCCCGCCCACGGCGCCCATGTGTGCGTCGAAGGCGCCCACGCCCACGACGACGTCGGTGGTGAGTCCGAGGCGTTGAGCCCACTCTTCTGACAGGCGGCCGGCGGCTTGGTCGGACGTCCAGGTGTCGCGGAAGAGGCGTGAAGTAAAACCGGTGAGTAGCGGGTCAAGTGATGAGAAGAAGTCGTCCGGAGGAAGCCCGCCGAACTCTTCAGCCCAAAGTGCTTTATGGCCAGCGGCGCATACGCCGCGTTTCATCTTGTGGACGTCGTTGCCGCCCGTGAGGACGAACGGTATCCAGTCGCAATGCTCCACCCACGAGTAGCACGCCTTGCGAACGGCCTCGTCGGTGCGAAGGATGTGGAGGAGTTTAGCCCAGAACCACTCCGACGAGTAGATGCCTCCTACGTATTTGAGATATTGCGTGTCGAAGTTCGCGGCATGCCGATTGATTTCGGCTGCTTCGGCCGTGGAGGTGTGGTCTTTCCACAGCACGAACATCGCGTTTGGGTTCTCGGCGAATTCCGGTTTCAGTGCCAGGGGTATTCCGGATTTGTCTACGGCCACGGGTGTAGAGCCGGTGGTATCGACAGAGATTCCTTTGATGTGTTTTGCGGTTCCGGGGCCTGCCTGCCGGATGGCATCGCGGATGGTAGTTTCCAGGCCCTCAAGGTAATCGAGCGGGTGTTGCCTGAACTGATTTTGATCGGGGCGGCAGTATTTTCCGTCGTGCCAGCGCGGGTATTGGAAGACCGAAGAAGCCGTCTCCTTCCCGTTGGCAGCGTCGACGATTACTGTCCGTACTGAGTCTGTTCCGAAGTCGACACCGATAACAAAAGAAGGCATTCGTTAATCCTGGTTTGGTTGTTGGCGCGTAAGGTACAATTTTTTTGGAATACGTGTAATAATAACATTTATGACTCTGATTCCGACCAGGATTTTTAGGATTTGGCGGATTTCGAGGATGGGATTAGAAGGATTGGGGATATTGTCTCGGTTGACCTGGATCAGGCAATTTTGATGTCACTTGAAAGTTTGCACTTTCTCTTCTCCTGTCAATTTGAATGGGTTATTTGCGAAGCCTCCGGATGTTGAAATTTACTATAGTAGTGGGGTATCAATTTCTCCCGGGACTTCGACTCCGCTCAGTCGCCGGAGAAATTGATACCACACTCGTTGACGACCACGATTTTTACTTCCTAACTTCATGAAAATAATGCTCCCAGTGGTCCCTTCTTGTAGGGGTGATCGGGTTACTCCGGTGGTTGAGCGGAGTCGAAAC
>JAJJPK010000083.1:0-4682 GCA_032907565.1 Cyclobacteriaceae bacterium
TTGGGTGAGGCGGTGAAGATGTTTTGGGAATATCACATTCTCGCCGTCAGGCAACACTCCCTATCTCTTTCCTATACGGTAACGACGACTGTGCGCCCATACGCGTGACGGAAATTGAGGCGGCCTTGCAGGCGAATGCAACAGCCTGCTCCAGTGGTTGGTCTTCGCTCAAGGCAACAGCAAGCGCGCCGCTGAAGCAGTCGCCCGCAGCAGTGGTATCGATGGCAGTTACCTTAGGACCTTCAATTACCTTCCGTGTTGTCTCACTCGAGAGATAGGCGCCCTTTGCGCCCAGGGTAATCACCACGTTTCGCACACCTTTTTCATGGAGCTTCTCCCCGGCTATTTCGGCCGACTCCAGGTTCGTGACGCGGATGCCGGTCAGCAATTCGGCTTCGGATTCATTCGGCGTAATGAGAAAAATATCTCTGAATACACTGTCACTGAGTTTATTCGCTGGCGCCGGATTAAGGATTACTTTCACGTTCTTTTTATGGCCGTATTCGATAGCGTACTCGACCGTTTCGAGCGGGATTTCGAGTTGCAGCAACAGGATGGCAGGACCATCGATCAACGTTAGCGCCTGCTCGACCATGGTCGTACTTAGCTGACCGTTTGCTCCTGGTGCAACCGCAATGCAATTCTCTCCCTTTTCGTCAACATTGATAAGTGCAACACCCGAAGGGTGATCAGAACTTATGACGATGAAATCCGTATTGATCTTTTCCTTCTGAAACTGTTCCAGTGCGTGTTGTCCAAAAATATCATTGCCGACACAGGCAACAAACGTGACACGACCACCAAGTCGCGACGCCGCCACGGCCTGGTTCGCGCCCTTGCCGCCCGGGTTCATGAGGAAGGAACCTCCGATTACAGTCTCTCCGGGCGAAGGAAGCTTTTCCGCCTTGACGACCATGTCGGTGTTAGAACTGCCGACAACGTAGATGGGTACACTCATAAGTTTAGCGTATCAAAGGAAACAATCGATCAAAAATACCCGAAGCGGCGAAAAACGCATCATTTTTTAAGTTTTTCGCCATGTATCCGCTCCTGCAGCGCCGCCTGATCTCATTTGGACTGTCCGATTTCATTTTTTTTGCTAGTATGGTTGACTGTTAAATGAACCTACACTTCAAACGACATGATGAAGAAAGTCCTTAAACCACTCCTTCTGGTAGGCCTTTGCGCCTGCCAACAACCTGCACCGCAAAGCTCCACGACCGCACTACCCGACGAGGTGAGCATGCCGAGGGCCGTTCTCCAAGACAAAATAAAAGGCGGCTGGGCGGGGCAGGTAATTGGCGTCACGTTTGGAGGCCCCACTGAATTCCGGTTCGAAGGGACGATGATCAACGACTACCAGCCCATCGTTTGGTACGACGGTTACATCCGCAAGACGATGGAAGAAAACCCGGGCTTGTACGACGACCTTTACATGGACCTTACGTTTGTCGACGTCTTTGAGCGGGAAGGCCTGGATGCTCCCATCGAATCTCACGCGAAGGCTTATGCGAACGCCGAGTATGTGTTATGGCATGCCAACCAGGCTGGTCGATATAACGTGTTAAACGGCATCATGCCTCCTGAATCCGGACATTGGCTTAACAATCCACACGCGGACGATATCGACTTCCAGATCGAGGCCGACTTTTCCGGCCTGATGTCGCCCGGAATGCCAAACACGGCCGCTGCTATCGGCGATGGCATCGGACATATTATGAACTATGGAGATGGGTGGTATGGCGGCGTGTATGTCGGCGCGATGTACGCCCTTGCGTTTGTGTCGGATGACATACAGTTTGTTGTACGGGAGGCTTTGAAAACAATCCCCGAACAAAGCACATTCCATCAATGCATCCGCGATGTCATTCAATGGTATGAGCAGTACCCGGACGATTGGAAGCAAACGTGGTTCGAGATTCAGAAGAAGTGGACGGATGAGGTCGGCTGTCCGGACGGAGTGTTTACGTCGTTCAACATAGACGCAAAGGTCAACGCTGCCTATATCGCGCTGGGGTTGCTGTATGGCAACGGCGACTTCACGCAAACCATGGAAATCACTACCAGGGCGGGACAGGATTCGGATTGCAACCCCTCGTCAGCAGGCGGGATACTGGGTACCATGTTGGGATATGACGGAATTCCCGAGTACTGGAAGATGGGACTGGCCGACGCAGAAGATATCGACTTCAAATACACTACGATGTCGCTGAACGACGTGTATGAGATGGGATTCCGGCATGCGCTACAGGTAATTGAACGTAATGGCGGAACTGTGTCGGAAGAATCTGTCACAATTAAAGTGCAACGTCCTGAGACGGTCCGGCTGGAGCAAAGTTTTGAAGGGCATTTTCCGGTTGAGAAACGTGCGATCCGCCAGGAATTAAAAGGTGAGTACACATTCGAGTTCGATGGCATCGGGTTCGTCTTGTTGGGATCGTCCGAACCGCTAAAAGGATCGAGCTGGGATTACAAGGGCGACTATGCGGCAACAGCCGAGTTGTACATTGACGATCAAAAGATTGAGACAGTTCCCCTTCCCGCAAGCTACATCAAGCGTCGCCACGAGCTTTTCTGGAAGTATCAGCTTTCAGCCGGAAAGCATACAGTAAGGATACGCCAGGTGAATCCCAATCCGGAATACAGGGTTTGGTTGTCGCAGTTGGTGGTATATCAGGACAAACCCGTAACCCCTCGCTAAGATGTTTATCGTCGAAAGTTATTTCGTGGCCGTACTCTTTTGTATTGTCACCATGCTATGCTGGGGGTCTTGGGCCAACACGCAAAAGCTCGTCGCGGGTCAATGGCGTTTCGAGTTGTTTTACTGGGACTATGTCATTGGCATAATCCTTTTCTCGCTGCTTCTTGCGCTCACGCTGGGCAGTTTCGGCACAGAAGGTCGGCCTTTCCTTGAAGACCTGCGACAGGCCAGCGCTCCCAACCTTTGGTCGGCACTGATCGGGGGTATCGTCTTCAACCTGGCCAACATTCTGCTGGTGGCAGCGATCGCGATTGCAGGTATGGCCGTAGCGTTTCCCGTTGGGATCGGTCTGGCACTCGCCATCGGCGTGGTGGTGAATTACATTCGCGCCCCCGTTGGGAATTCTGTGCTGTTGTTCAGCGGGGTAGTGCTAGTATTGCTGGCGATCCTGCTGAATGCCAATGCCTATCGACGCATGATGAAGGAGACAAAGGGCGTGTCGACAAAAGGGCTCGCGCTCTCAGTGATCGCCGGATGCCTAATGGGGCTCTTCTATAAATACGTTGCCGCTTCCATGTATCCTGACTTCACTGTCCCGGAGCCTGGTAAGCTGGGGCCGTATGCGGCGGTGTTCGTTTTTTCCCTGGGTATTGTCGTGAGCAACTTCGTCTTTAATTCAATTCTCATGGCCCGGCCCTTTGCGGGAGAACCCGTAACCTATGGGCAGTATTTTAGGGGCTCGTTCAAGACACACATGGCGGGGGTTCTCGGAGGCGCGATCTGGTGTTTGGGGATGTCGTTCAGCATTATTGCGTCAGACAAAGCAGGGCCAGCGATTTCGTACGGTCTTGGCCAGGGCGCGACCATCGTAGCAGCCTTGTGGGGTATCTATATATGGAAGGAGTTTAGCCAGGCACCGAAAGGGGTGCACACGCTGCTTCGCCTTATGCTGCTTTGTTACATCGCGGGATTGGCGCTGATCATCATAGCGCGGTAGTCGCTCCGGCCAACCTTCAGAGATTGAGTTTTAGCCCTCCGTTGATGACAAAGCCGTCGACAGGCGCATAGATGTCGCGGAAAACCGGGTTCGTAACGGTGCCGGTGTAGATCGTGTCGAAACGCGTTTGTCGCGCATCGAGGAAATTTTCGAAGTTGATGAACAGCGAAAACTTTTCCCAGATACGTTCGACCATGAAGCCGCAAATCCAGTAGTCTTTGCCGTAGGTGAGGTCGTTCAATCGCTGTCGGCCAAAATAGTACGCCTCCAGTCCAACTTTCCAGCGTTCTTCCACCTCGTACATCAGAACATTGTTGAGTCGGTGTTTCGGGGTCAGCGGGTTCTGGTTCGTCTCCATACCGTTGTGTAATCGGGTGTCGGTATAGGTATACCCGAGGTACAACTTAAAATCGCCATACTCCACTTTCACGTTCGTCTCAGTGCCTTTGCTCTCGGTATATCCGGCGCTTGTGGCAACGTGGTACACCCCTAGCGAAGACACAAGTACGAGAGGATCGTCGAGATACGTGTAAAAGAACAAGTGATTGATGCTAAGAGAAACTTCTCCCAGTTGGGTACGATAATTAAGGTCCCAGTTAGCTCCATAACTCCGTTCCAGGTCAACGAAACCGGGTATCATTGGCTGGACACCCCGGTATTGCAATCGCTCTGTCTCCTCGGTGAAAATAGTCGGCGTCTTATAGCCAAAGCCACCACCGATCCGCGAGGTGAATGAGGGGTCAGATTTGTATAGCAGGGACACGCGCGGCAGAACGGCGAAACCATAGTCGGATGTATGATCGGCGCGAAGGCCAGCTTCGAGGATCCATTTGTCGCTGAAAGAAAGCGTACTTTGAACAAAGGCCCCCGCTACAGTCTGGTCATAGTTACGTGGGTCTATGCCGCCGATCGGTTTTTCGGAAAAGCTGTCGGTCCACAGGTTCAGACCTGCAATCCATTCAACCCGATCCTCGGTGTGGACTA
>JAJJPK010000084.1:0-4639 GCA_032907565.1 Cyclobacteriaceae bacterium
CGGGTGTGCGGTTGTTGAGCGGTGTTCCTCCTGGTCCGAAGAGGAGAATCTCGACGTCGTACTTGTTGAAGTAGCTGGGTAAGAAAACCTGTCGCACCTTTTGACGAATGGCCTCTTTGCTCAGGAAGGGACTGGCGATACGTGATTGAATGAAAGCGTCGGCGGCAATCTTCCGCGCAGCATCCTGCAACAGGTACTCAGCAAAGTAATCCCGGTCTATCAGGTAGTTGCTGGCGAACCTAAACTGGTTTTCAATCTTTTCCTTCCGCGTGAATTCGTGGATGGTCACCGTACTGGCAATGGCCAGTGCCACCATGACGATAAAAAGATAGGTGAACGTAGCGTAGCTGACCCGCCGGAGCCGCCTGTAAAAGCCGGTGACGTAAACAACCAGGAAGTACGCTATGCCGATGAGAAGTGTCGGCCGGTACATTTGACCAGACACCTCATTGATTATCGTAAACAGCACCGCGCCGGCGATGAGGTAGATGGGTACTGCATAGCGCGGCGACGCCGTGATGAGCAGACGCATACAGACGTGGGCCACCATGAACGCGCATACCCACGACAGGATCAATGCGACCTGTGCTGTGACGCGAAGCGCGTCGAAGTGCAGCGACTGGGCAATGTCGAGTACAATACCCGAGTTGTTGTAAATCGTCTGGATGAGGACGCTGGGAAAAAGCAGACTAAAGAAGAACAACACACCAGCCCCCAGCGCGAGCATGGGCCGGAGCGCCGCTCGGGCGACCAGGAAACGAACGGACCGAAAGCGGTAGTAGTTGCGGAAGAGATAATAACACACCGAAAACAATGCGATCACGTTCAGCAGCAGGTCCCCCAGGGAACGGTTGAGATCGGATGAAGCGAAGTATTGCGGATCGAACAGGTCGAACCGGATAAACATGCCGGGGAAATCAAGCTGGGTCATCGCGAACCTTATGAGCCAGGTCCCGGCAAGGAGCAAAGCAAAAGCGGCGTCCGGATGGGTACGTCCCAGGCGCTCGGTGCTGCGCCACAGGAAAAAGAACAGGAAGCCGATCCCCAGGGCAATACACGCGATCGCCATTCCACGTGAATGCTCATTGGCACCTGGTTCATCGGGTAGGATGCTGATCCTGAAATAGCAATCGTCAGAGACACACACGGGCGTGCCAATGGAAGCGCCGGGCTCAAGGATACTGATATTGGCCCGCGGGAAAATTCGGCGGTTCCATTCAGGATTCAGGTAGTCGTTTCGTATGGTATACTGTCGCGCCAGGGGGATTTGGCCCACGAGATGAGCGTCGCCCGGCAGCGACCACCGGCGGATGATGTAGTCGGCTCCGGAAACCTTGATCAGGCGGGTATCCTGTGTCTCGCGCATAAGGCGCAGCGGCGGAATGAGCACGTTGTCGGACCATAACAAGAGCCTATCTCCGGAGAGCAGATAAAAGTGATAGCGGTCGGTATCGACAAGTGAGGAGTCCCCCGCTTCAAGCGCCGCTGTTATTCGTTGCGCCGCCGCGTCGAGTGCATCGAGTTCATCCTCCAGGTTGGACGCAATCCGCGAGGCGACCGACTGGGGTGCGGCGGGGCGCAACGAGTACAAGCCTATGCCTATACCCGCAAGCAGGAAGAGAACAGAAAGGATAAGCAGGATGCCTGACCTCACGATAACGTAGCTGTTGGATTTCCCCCGTTGTCAAAGGTAACAAATAGTGGGCTCTTACCGGGAAGCATCAAATTTGATGCCGCCAAACAGGTGGAGGTATAGGATGCGGGAGGCCCTGTAGTTGACGGGTGCAAGCAGTATGGTCAGCGCAATGATAGCGGTGATGTACACCCATTCAGGTGGGTCGCCGGCGATGTACAGGACGATGCCAATTGTCACGATCAGCGCAACGGCAAAGGCATAGCTAACGTACATGGCGCCCTGGTAGAAACCCGGCTCCGGCTGGAGCATAACGTCGCAGTGGGGACAACGCGCGTTCATTACGTTGAACTTCGACAATTTGGAAACGGGGTATGTGAAGATGTCACCCTGGCGGCAACGCGGGCATTTACCCTGCAAAATCGCGCCGAACCGACTTGTGGCCGCCATGCTTACTCGATTTGTACCAAAAATATCCGATGAGTGCGACCGCCAGGTAAGGCATAGCGAGAAGATAAAGGATGCCCGTGTTGATGCCCAGACCAATGCCCGGATCGCCGTTACTGAAATTGTTCTCCAGTTGCGTACGGCACATCGCGCACTGAGCCCACACGGAACCCAGCCCGGCGGTCAACAAGAGCAAGGACGTCATTATAAATCGTCTCATCATTTTCTCTAACAAGGCAAGTGCCCCGGCAATTCCGGTAATGCGGATAATTTTTTTCACGTGTAGAATGGGCTGATCATGAGGTATACGATGACCCCGCTTACGGCCACGTAAAGCCAGACCGGGAATGCAAATCTAGCCAATGCCCGGTGCCTTTCAAAATCGCCGGAAATCGCCCTCGAGAACGCAAGGAGTACGAGGGGTACGACGGCCACTGACAGTACGATATGGCTGATGAGAACGAAATAGTACACGCTCCGTATCCAACCGGTGCCACCGTAGGGCGTAGAGTCGCTCGTCATGTGATACACCACATACATGATCAGGAAACACGCCGACAGGGCCAGGCAGGTTTTCATCAGTCGGCGGTGGAGCATGATGCGCTTCGATCGGATGGCAATCCAGGCGGTCACCAGTAGAATGGCGGTAATACCGTTAATGGTGGCGTAGATGGGCGGAAGAAATGATGTATCGTATCCCTCGATCTTCACCCGGAACAACACGGCTATCGTGATGGGGATAAGCACGGAGAGGGCAATGATCAGTTTGCGATGGGGATCCTTGTTGCGTATCATCAGTATTTGCGCAGCATGATTTTCAGTTCAACACTTAGCCGGTCGGCTTCCTTCCGATCTAATAGCGCATATCGGCCTCGTATGGTTCCATCGCGGTCGATGGCCGCTGCGGAAAAAGCTTCGTCGAGAAAATAGATGCATTCCCGTAGCCGCTCATTACCTGGCGAGGGAAGGCGCACAAAGGCCACAGGGTCGTTCGCGAACGCGTCTTCCAGGCGACGAAGGCTCCTTTCTGTCGTCCGCGTAGTGTCGCGGCCAGGAAAGCCGACGATAACAAAAGCGGTCGATTCGCTAAAAGGAAGCGTACTGCGGACTGAATCGGGAATCCGATATGGGAGTTGGTATTCGACGTTGCAGTCGTTTTCCGGAACGGCGTCCTGGAAGAGCGGCTCAACTGCAAATTCGTTCGTACCAAAGAATTTCAGGAACAGGAAGACCGCTACGGGTGCAGCCAATGCGGCGATGAGGACGATCACCTTCCTTCCCTTCATTATAATTAAAAAAAGAGGCTTAAGTTTTCACTCAAGCCTCGACATTCAGATATCTCCATTTCAGAATCTCAGATCTGCGATGGCCATTCCCTCATAAATAAAGGCCACAATCATCCATACTACGAAGATCATCGGGATCAGGATCGACCAGAACAGCACCTTCACTTCATAGCGCAAGTGCATGAACTCGCCGACGATATACGCCGCTTTTACGATCGTAAGCCCAACGAAAATCGACACCTTCAGCGGGCCGTGATTCATCGTGAAGGCGATAATGAATTCAACGGCTGTTACTGCGGCGAGATACCCTGCCACGGTCCAGAGTCTCCTTATCTTGTCCTTATCCGGTGGCAGTACATTTATGTTGTCTTCAGCTTGTTCCATAGGTCGTCGCGTGATTTTCTTATTGCGTGAAGGTTTATTGGATCATACCAGGTAAAAGAACGTAAATACGAACACCCATACCAGGTCTACAAAGTGCCAGTACAGACCGACCTTTTCAACCATTTCATAGTGCCCTCGTCGCTGGTATACTCCAGTCACTGCATTATAGTAAACCATAAAATTGAGGCACACCCCGCTAAACACGTGAAAGCCGTGAAAGCCCGTTATGAAGAAGAAGAAGCCGGCAAAATCGGGCGGACCGTATTCATTATAACTCAGTGAGGCACCGACGCCGGTTCCATGGATGAAGTGGGTCCATTCCCAAGCCTGGCACGAAAGAAACGTCAGCCCACCCAGGATCGTCCAGAGCATCCACTTCTCTACAGCTGCACGGTCCATGCGATGTCCTGCTTCTACGGCAAGCACCATGGTCACGCTACTCATGATGAGTATAAATGTCATGATACCCACGAAGACGAGCGGCGCTTCCAGCCCGTGAAAGAACGGCACGGCCTGGAACACCTTTTCAGGTATCGGCCAATACTCCTGGGAGAAGACGAAGTCCTCGGGACTACCGGAATAAGCGGGATGCGATGAACGCACCAATCCGTAGGTCACCAGCAGCGCGGAAAAGGTGAACGCGTCAGAGAGCAGGAAAAACCACATCATCAGTTTGCCATAGCTGGCTCCCATCGGGGAGACACCGCCATCCCAAACCGATTTGCCGGGCGCCGGCACGTTCACACCAGTAGTACTTGCCATAGTTGTTTCTAACTCGTTAGTTAATTCTTATGATCCAGCGTTGCCCTGTCTGCCATTCGCGCTACCGGTTGAACAGCATAAACAGGAACAAATATAGCCAAAGCGCATCCAAAAAGTGCCAGTACGT
>JAJJPK010000085.1:0-4627 GCA_032907565.1 Cyclobacteriaceae bacterium
TGTTCACCTTTGAGACAATCAGTATCAGGGTGACTGAATACCCGACGTATGGAAGGGTCTTTTCACTTAGCGACTTTCTCGTGAAGTATACCCCATCCAAAGCATTTTTTGAGGATGCACCTCATGAGGGTGAGCGCAAAGATCAATTCGGAATCTCGATTTTCAAGGATGGAAAGATTATAGCCACGCAGACCATTACCGTCAGAATGGATGACTTCCCATGCTCGCTTTACGCCGTAGAGGATAAAATCGCGACCACCCGTGAAACAGCCGTGTCTTTCCTGGTGACCTGGAACGATCGTCTTTGTGATATCCGGAGTGATAATATCGAATATTCAATCGCGCTTGCCCCACAGCATGGCCGCGCAGAATTAAACGGCTCGACTTTCACATACACTCCCGACGCCGGTTATCAGGGTGAGGATGAATTTGTATACCAGTTGAAGGCATTCCGTCAGGAGAATATGGTTTCTGTGGGCCCGCTGATTTCTTACGGACTCGTGACGATAGACGTCGGTGAGTAGGCGAATGATTGGTCCACAGTAAGGGCATCCTTAGACAAATGAGGTATCGATAGCATAGATTCAATTTCAAAACAAAAGGGGTGTCATCATTAAGAACCCTGCTTTCTCAATGTCAATCGGGCGATTCACGGTCGCAGCGAGCATTGTACGAAATGTTCCGGCCAAAGGTGTTCGGCCTGTGCAGGAGGTATACGCGGCGCAGAGAAGAGGCAGAGGATGTTTTCCAGGAAGCATTCATACGCATTTTCAAAAGCATTGACCAGGTTCATGATGCGGAACATCTCGAGCCATGGATTCGAAGGATAACGGTAAATGCCGCTGTGAGCTACTATCACAAAAGCAAGAGACACCAGATCGTTCACGACATCGCGGACTATGGTACTCAGCATGCAAACGATGATTATGTGCTCATCTTATCCAAATTTTCTGATGAGCAATTGGTGGGCATGATCAACACTTTGCCGGATGGCTATCGACTCGTCTTTAATCTTTACGAGTTGGAGGGATACAGCCATAGCGAGATCGCAGATATGTTGAGCATATCGGAGTCCACTTCCCGTTCTCAATTGAACAGGGCTAAGCAAGTACTAAAAGGCAAACTTAAAGCCATTGGTGTGGAGAAATATGAAAAGTATGCGTGAGCAAAAAGATTTAGAGTTTAGTAGGAGGCTTTCCAATTATTCAGAAGAACCTGACAGGGATCTGTGGCCAAGTATTGCTGCCCGGTTAACACCCGCGGCCCAATGGATTGTATGGACCCGACGCCTGTCTGCCTTTATAATTGCGTTGTCGCCCGCTTTTTTCCTGGGATTTGAAACTGCAGACGTGCAGAACGCGACCTTCAAGGTGGAGACTACGCTTTCCGAAAAGAGCAATCCGACCGTGAGCTCAGTTGAATTGTGTGATGAAGATCAGGTCGCTGGTCGGCTAAGTCTGCCTACGCCACATGAAGACTCCGTACATACTTTGATTCCGGGCGTGACTGTAGTTGCTCTTGTCCCAGAGACTTTGACATCCGAGGTAGTCAAGCAGGCCGATCACTCTACGGGATTTGTCAATGTAAGTGCTATCGTACCGAAGGTAGTCGGTATCGGGAACATCCCCATTCTTCAGGCTTTTGATTCTGTGATGGAAATGGAAGCTGCAAAAGAGCCAGTAACGGAAGGGCTGGAGAAAAGTGAGAAACGGAAGCTATTTCCCACTTCATTCGACCTGTATGTAACGGTAATGCCTACGCTAGGATACCAGCGTATCAAGTCCAATACGTCGGATAACATTCTTATTCACGACATCAAGCCGATCCCTCCTTTTTCCAAAGACCGGCTTGGGATCCGGTTGGAAGCAGGACTCGAAACAACTGGGTCTAAGCGATGGAAGGCTTTCGGCGGTGTCTTGTATTTCCAAAGACATCAAACCCTGTCTTATATAGAAAAGCGTGTCGACAGCCTAATATCCGCGCCTGGGGGGACAGGTAGTGCTACACTGGAACCGAAATTTGCACTCGTTCCCGGTTCAATGGACTACGACGTCAAGAACATCGGCCTGCATCTGGGGCTGTCTTACCGCATATGGGATAAGGACGAGCACGGGCTATCTGATTTGGAATATCACTACGAAAATCCGGCTATGAGACCCAGGAAGAGATTCCTGCATGAAGTCGGTGGTGGGCTTGAATTGCATAAGTCACTAAAGAAGACGGATGCGGTCTCCATGGCCGAAGGATTCACCAACCCTTCACTATATGCATTCTTTAACTTGTACTATCGAATGCAGTACCCGCGTACGGGCCGGCTGAGGGCAGTACTGCAACCCACATTGAACTATGCATTTTACATCAACAGGGACGTACATGCACCCTTTTACGTAAAGCCGTATGGCTTTGGGTTGAACCTGGGTTGCAGGTATCACTTATAGGTGAAGGATATGAGATAATGCGGATGTCCGTTGATTGTCGGCCACTCGCAATAATGTCGTGTAACGCCATGTCTGTATACCGCTTCAGTATGGTAGAGACTTAGAGTTGAGATGAAAACAGTAGCATTTATCTCGTTGTCGTACATGCTTGCCTTGTTGTCTGGCGGGATCATGATGGGCTCCTGCAGTGATGAAGAAGCGCCGGTCCCTGCAACCATTGCGTTCTCGGGTGAGTTTCAGACTGTGACAGAAGGTGAAGATGTAACTATCGACATTGTCTTAGACCACCCTTCACCAGCCCGCACAAAAGTCAGGCTTACGGTCGATACAAAGGCAGTCTATGGGAAGGACTACGAAACGGACCCCGTCTTTGATAGCGCTGGCCAGGCAGAGCTTTTTGTTGAGAAGGGCCAGGACACGGCTAGAATAATGCTACGTACTCTTGACGACACTGAGGTTAGCGGTAGTCGGTTTGTGGTTTTTAAAATTGTACCTGTGGCAACAAATTTCCAGTTGGGAAAAATCACAACTCATACGGTAATAATTCATGACGATGAGAGTCCTTCGGTTCCCTATTTCCGGTCCGCTGAATCACGGCTTCAGGAAACAAACGCAGCTGGTCAGGAGATCGTAATTCAACTATCATCACCTGTTGTGGGCGAAGGCAGCTTGACCGTTGGCATAGAACCTGGAAATGCTGTTGTCGGAACCCACTTTACCATCGATCCGGAGTTTACAGGGAATAAGTATACTTTCAACCTCGCCGAAGGTGATAGTACGCTTCGTTTTACCGTGTTTCCTGTCGACAACAATCTGTTCACCGGTGACTTTGAACTCAAATTCGATATTCTTTCAGTTAGTGGCGTGGTACAGATGACGAAATGGCGAACTCACTGGCTTACGATCATGGACGATGAAGTACAGTCTGTTGCTGAGTTCGCGGTCACGTCCGCAACCGTTGGCGAGGCAGATGCAGCACCTCATGAAGTCGATCTTCTATTGTCATCACCGGTGAAGGGTAAAGGACAACTGCAGATCAAAATTGGTGGAGATGCCGAGTACGGGGTTGATTTTGTGACCATTCCCGAAGCGCAGGGGAACGTCGTCATTCTGGAGTTATCACAAGACCAGGAAACGGCCAGCTTTGTTGTGGTTGCTATTGATGACGGTGTGGTGAATGGCGACCTGACGATACCCTTTTCGATCGATTATGCGACAGGACCAATCTTGCTCGGGGGTCAAAATCAGGGGTATGTGCTGACGGTGGCTGACGATGAAAAGCACTCGGTTGTAGTAGGATTTGCATCGGCAGCGTTGGAGGTCGAGGAGTCAAGCGACACGGGTGTCGATTTCGCGATTGAGCTATCTCATCCCGCCGCCGGCCCTGGAAAGATTCTTATCGACGTCTTGGAATTCGCTGGTCAGATTGTCTCAGATCCGCCGGTCGAGCAAATTACCACATCCTACTATGATCATTTCTATCAAATCACTGTCGATGTCCCAGATGGTGCTGACCGTGTAAGATTCCACGTTGATCCGGTGAACAATACGAAATGCGGGGGTAATAAACGCGTTAGGTTTTTAGTTTCTTCAGCTACCGGTTCAGTCGCATTGGAAGGCAACCCACTCGCGGGCCTTACGATATTGGAGGATGAGCCACACATAAGTGTGAGATTGCGCGAAGCAGATGTTGTAGTAACGGAAGGGGAGGCGACAAGAGTAAAGGTAGAGTTGGAATTTTCCGAGCCTGCTGCAACCGCCTCCGAAATATTTGTGTACCCTTTTCCATACTGGAGTTTTCTGACAGGCAGATATGCAACTGATCCCAACATCTTTACTTATTCGTCTTTCGGTGAACCATATGGCTATCTCAATTATGAGGCTGGTGCAACCAGCGTGAGTTTCGAAATCATACCCGAGGATGATAACCAAAACCGGGGTGGTTTTAAGGCTACTCTTCATTTCGAAGGTACTGCGTCCTATCCTTGTTTGGTCGTTGAGGATTCACCTTATGTTTTGACTGTTATCGAAGATGACGAGTAAGTGCAGCATCTGGCTATCATCTTGATGATGCAACGTTGTGAAGTTCTGTGAGGTCCTGTATAATTAGGAACCCCACACAAAAATGAAGACCTATGCATCCACGCGGACGGGGTCTTGCATGCTTGCCGCGTTGCTTGCTGTAATAG
>JAJJPK010000086.1:0-20254 GCA_032907565.1 Cyclobacteriaceae bacterium
AGAAAACATAGCATCATGGCTGATTTGGTCAAATTAGTGGAGGAAAAAGAGGGGGCCGACCGTACAAAAACCCCGTCCTTCAAGGCTGGCGATACCGTCAACGTGCACGTCAAGATACGGGAAGGAAACAAGGAGCGCATTCAGCAGTTTCAGGGCGTTGTGATCCAGCGCCGCGGCAAAGGGACCCACGGTGAAACATTTACTGTCCGCAAGATCTCCAACGGAGTAGGCGTAGAGCGTATATTCCCCATCCTGGCTCCCAGCATCAGCAAAATCGACGTGCTGAAGATAGGCAAGGTACGCCGCGCAAAGCTTTACTATATGCGTGGCCGCAAGGGCAAAGCCGCCCGCATTAAGGAAAAACTGTAAGATTTGTGATTAGTGATTTTTGATTTTTGATTTACGATTTGTGCTTCGATTAAATCAAAAATCACAAATCACTAGTCACTAATCACAAATCACTTATGGCTTGGTTCAGACGTAGCGATAAAGGCATCCTCACTCCCACCGAATCCAAGCGGGAGGTACCTGACGGGCTTTGGTTTAAGTCGCCCGGGGGAAAGATCGTCCATACGCGGGAACTTAAGCATAACGCCTTCGTGGTACCCGACGAGGATTATCACGTCCGGATCGGCTCAAAAGAGTATTTCGAGCTCTTGTTCGATCACAACGAATTCAAGGAGCTCGATCCCGACATGGAGTCGGCCGACCCGCTTAATTTTGCTGATACGAAACCTTACCTGGAACGCATTCGCGAATCCCAGGAAAAGACCGACCTGAAAGACGCTATCCGCACGGCCGTTGGCAAACTCAATGGCATCAGCATTGTTATCGGCTGCATGGACTTCAGCTTCATCGGAGGCTCTATGGGCTCCGTTGTAGGCGAGAAAATATCCCGGGCTATTGACTATTGCCTCAAGCACAAGACGCCCTTGCTGCTCATTTCGCGGTCCGGGGGCGCACGCATGATGGAAGCCGGTCTTTCACTCATGCAGATGGCCAAAACAGCTGCAAAACTCTCCCTGCTCGACGATGCAGGCATCCCCTACATCTCGCTACTTACGGACCCAACGACAGGGGGTGTGACCGCCTCCTTCGCCATGCTGGGAGATTTCAATATCGCGGAACCTGGCGCGCTCATTGGATTTGCCGGACCGCGTGTCATTCGCGAAACCATCGGCAAAGACCTCCCTAAGGGCTTTCAAAGCGCCGAGTTCATCCTGGATCACGGCTTTCTTGATTTTATTGTCGACCGCAGGAATTTGAAGAATAGGTTGACGGTACTGCTGAAGATGCTCGCTTGATCACCGATTACCTTCCACTGTATTCTTTTACCGTATCGACAAAACACTTCACGCTATCCACCTCAGTATCCGGATAAAGCCCGTGTCCTAAATTGGCGATGTGTTTTTGCGGGCCGAAGGCGTCAAGCATTTTGATGGTTTCCTTTCGGATGTGTTCGCGGGGTGCGTAGAGCGCGCAAGGGTCGAGGTTACCCTGCAACACTTTGTCCGGCATGAGGTCGCGCGACTCACGGATATCCATATTCCAGTCGAGACCCACTGCCTCGCAGTTCACATCGTTTAGTCCGCTACGCGCAAAGAAGGCACCTTTAGGGAATACAATGCGGGGAACGCCAGTAACCTCTTCGCAGATCCGACGGATGTATTTCAGGGAGAATTCGTGGTACTGTTCTGGTCCGAGTACGCCCGCCCACGAGTCGAAGATCTGGATCACGTCGGCGCCGGCTTCCACCTGACCGTTGAGGTAATTGATGGTACTATCGGTGATCATACCGAGCAGGCGGTGGGCCAATTCCGGTTCGCGATACAACATTCTCCGTGCGCGGCTGAACGTCTTGCTGCCGCTGCCCTCCACCATGTAGGCAAAGATCGTCCACGGTGCGCCTGCGAAGCCGATGAGCGGCACGCGGCCATTGAGTTCGCGCTTGGTGAGTGATATGGCATCCATCACATAGCCCAGGGCTTCAGCCGGAGCTACGCGTAAGCTGCTGATGTCATCGGCAGAGTCGATGCGACGGGGAAACACGGGGCCCCGGTTTTCTTCCATCTCGTATCGAAGGCCCATAGCCTCAGGGATAACCAGGATGTCGGAAAAAATAATGGCGGCATCCACGCCGAGGATATCCACCGGCTGAAGGGTTACCTCGCACGCGAGCTCGGGCGTTGTCACCATCGTTTTGAAGCTGCCTGCATTTTCCCTCACTTTCCGGTATTCGGGAAGAACGCGGCCGGCCTGTCGCATAAGCCAGACAGGGGTGCGAGCGGTGGGACGTTGGGTAAGAACCTGCAGGAGAAGGTGATCGGATTTTTGCATGGGACAAATATGCGGAAAATACCGCAGTGGCAACCGCGAAAGGGCCACCGCTCCGCGTGTCGGAAACAAAAAAGGCCGCCGGTAGGCGACCCTTTTTTATTCAAATCCTAAAAGGAGTTATTGAACATCCCAGAACACCTTCACGCTCGGAAGGTCCTGACCACCGATCAGGCCGATAGCGGCGTTCAGGTTGGACGGGTTGAGCGTTGCTTCCTCGATGGGGAAGATAAACCGGCGCGGAATGTCGTCGTAGGTAAGCATCGGCGGCACGTTGAAGCCAGTGAAGTCGAGGCGCCTCCAGGTTGACCATCCTTCAAACCCACGGTTAAAGAAGGCGATCCACTGCTGCACACCGATCTTTTGTTTCCAGGTGCCACCATTTTCTGCCGTTGCATAGGCCACTTCCGGTTGAGCCAGGTAGGCGTCAATTGCGGCGTCGCCGATGCCCCAGTACTCCATCGATGCGCGGATACCTTCATTGTAGTGTTCCTCAGCCGTCATCGGGGTAGTGATGCCGCGCTCAGCAGCTTCTGCCAGCAGGAAGTTCACTTCCGAGTAGTCGAGAATGAGTCCTTCGAGATCAGGCTGGTGGAACAGGTCGCCGATGTGCGACTTGGCAGCGTATGTGTTGTTGTCGCCATACGTACCACCTTCGAACGTCACGCCGTCAGAGAGCGGCTCGGCAAAGATGGGCAACCTCGGGTCGTTAAGGGCCAGCAACTTGTCGACAATGGTATTGGCTACCACGTAGTCAGCACGACCGCTTTGGACCAGGTCTTCCCATACCGGGTTGGTGTTCGGCGAATTCGAGTAATAGGTAATCGACGCGTTGTCGTCATTGCTTTCAAAGACGCCGCCTGCCAGTGCTTGCGACACCATGGCAGCTGCTCTGCCTGCGTCCACATCCGCCGTCATGATGGCGAGTTTAAGCTTCAGCGAGTTCGCGAATGTCCGCCATGCACCAGCGTCACCTTCGTAGACCGGGTCCTGACTTGACGGGAAGCCCGGAGAATCAGGATCGATCATCGAGATGGCATTGTCGAGCATGGAGATCACGCCAGCATACACATCAGGACCCGCGTCATACTTGGGCGAAAGGATGTCGGGGTTCAGGGCTTCTGTGAACGGTACGGCGCCAAACGCATCGGCTTGCACGGCGAAGATGTACGCCTTGCAGATGTCGATAATGGCCAGCCAGTTGTCGCGTTCACCTTCACTCATGGCCCGTACTTCCCAGGTTTCGTTGGTGATCTTTTTGGCTTCATCCAAGTCCTTGAGCGCATCACGGTAACCACGGGTCCAGAAGTTGTCAGGGATTCTCCTTCCCGACATGTTATACTGGCTTTCATCCGGGTACGTGGTTTGCGCCCAGTACTGGGCATAGAGGCGGAATACGTTAACGTTCACGTCGCTATTGACCATAAGGTCAAACATTTCGCGAACGCCGTTTGCAAAGAGCGTCTCAGCGCCTACTTCAGAGGCGTTTTTCTTGGGACGGTTCAGTTCTTCCAGTCGGTCGTCGCACGCCACGAAGGCGGCCGTCAGCAAGAGTGTTACTAATATTTTTTTCATTTCCCGATTCAATTTGAAATTAGAAATCAAGGTCAACCTTCAACCCGACAGTCCGGAGCGTAGGATAAGCACCTGAGGTGTAACCCTGTGCGTTGCCTGCTCCCAATCCCGATTCGGGGTCAGCATAAGGCAGGTTCTTGTCGATGATCCACAGGTTGCGTCCGACAAGAGATACGGCTGCACGCTGGAACACATTGCCGAGAATATTCGACGGCAAGGTATAAGTCAGGGCAACTTCTCTCAGTTTGACGTACGATGCATCGTACACGGTCAACTGTTCAGGGTTCCGAGCTGCGTTACCCCAGTAGAAGACGCCACCGTAGTAGTCGGCACGCGCCCTGACAGTGTTCTTGCTTCCATCCGCTTGCACACCGTCGAGGATTATACCTCCACTGTTTTCAGCATAGCCCTTGGAGGGATCGTTGGGGTCGACCAGCACGACTGGATCGCGAATCGGGTTGCCGAGGTCGTTGAGACCGGCTGTGTTGGCGGAAATCCCGGTACCTTGTCCATAGTGCATGTCAAGCGAGAAGATATCGCCACCGCGCGAAACGTCGATCAGGAAGCTCAGGCTGAGCCCTTTATAAGTAAGTGTGTTCAACAGACCACCGTTCCAATCCGGGTTGGGGTCGCCAATTACCTGGTCAGCAACGGCTACATAGTATCCCTGAGGGTTGACCACGCGCTGGCCGTTCAGGTATTGGAAACCAAATCCGCGCAATACGCCGTAGGGCTGACCTACTGTGGCGTTAAGCGAAGTGGCCTGGAAGCTGTTGATCTGGTAGTTTTCGATACCTTCCGGGAGCGAAATCACTTCGCTGATATTCTTTGCCCAGTTCACAGTGGCATTCCAGGTCAGGCCCGTGTTGCCTCCTTTTATGATATCAAAGCCCAGCGAGGCTTCAACACCCTTGTTTTCGATTTCCCCACCGTTGAGGTACAGGAAGTGAGTACCTGTTGCCTTGGAGAGCTCTACTTCCACGATCTGGTTGAAAGCATTGGTCTTGTAAAAGGCCAGGTCAAGGGTTAGGCGGCTGTCCACCATCGTCATTTCAAGACCAGCTTCCCAGCTCTTGAGGTTCTCAGGAACCAGGTCGGGGTTGTTTACATACGTCGGATAGCTGAACAGGATCGAGCTTCCGAAGTTGTCATTGCGGACATAGGAAACCTCCGTCCTTTCGGGGTCGGTGTCGTTACCTACTTCAGCGTAGTTCACGCGGACCTTACCGTAGTTGAGGAACGGCGCATCCAGCATTTCGCTGAATACATAACCGAGTGACACACCATAATAAGGATAGGTGTTGTCGTTAACCGGCAGGGCCGAGGAGATATCGATCCGTCCGACGAGGTCGAGGTACAGCATGTCCTTGAAGCCCAGGTTCACGTTGGTGAAGTAGCCATAGACTTCTTTCTTCTGGTCAACTTCTATAGGGAAGGGCACCGTGCCGACCGAGTTGCTGATAGCATACAGATCAGGATTTGCAAGTCCGCCTTGTGTCGAAGCGCGAACGCTCCTGAAAGCGTTCTTCCGGATGTTGGTACCCAAGAGGGCCATGAGGGAGAAGTCGGGAGACAAATCCTTTTCTGCCGTTACGATGAGGTCGTAGTTAAATTCGCTGACCTGGCGATCGGCTCTCTCATAGCCGGATCCTTCGTCGAGGTTATTGAGACCAAATTCTGCGGGCACGCTACCCACTGCAACGCGTTCTTCTCTCAGTTCAGTGTACGTGTCGCCGGAGAACCGGGCCATCACGTTAAGCCACTCGAGCGGTTGATACGAAAGCGAAACGTTTCCATATACGCGGGTACGTTCGTCCGTAGTTACGTTCTTGAAGCGAACCCAGTACGGGTTGTCCCAGAAGATGGGCGTTTCAGGATCGTGGTAGTTGCCACCGTTCCAGGTGATGTTACGACCGGTTTTCCGGAAGATTTCCTCCTGGGCTTTGATGTCGACATTGGTTTGCCACCACTGACGGAAATTGGCCATCTGGTTGCCACCGTATCCGGTTGAAGCGCGACCGATGGTATTCTGATCGATGAAGTTGAACCCAAGGTTGGCGGTCAGCTTGTCGGTAAGCTTGCTGCTTCCATTAAAGCTGACGGTGTGCTTCACCTGGTTCATGTTGGGCAGATAGCCCTTGCTGTCGAAGTTCGTATATGCAAGACGGAAAGTGTTCACGTCGTTGCCGCCAGTAAGGGCGACAGAGTTGTTCCACGTAACCTGGGTTTCAAAGAAGTCAAGCGGTGTGTGCTTGGCGGCAACCCAGGGATACTTCTTCATGTAGTTGGGTGATTCCGGAACGAAGGAGTCCCAGTGGTACACAAGCAGGTTCGGATCGAACGGTGCGCCGTAGGAACCGTCTTCGAGCGTCGGAACGATGAAGTCGTCAACACCGTCGCCGTCGATGTCTTCCTTGAAGAATCCGTCTCCTTCATCGTCGTAGTACAGGAACCATTCCCGTGCGTATCCGGAGCCGTATTCCTTTTGGTATTCTACGAACGTGTCTTTGTCGACCACACCGATTTCAATACCGGAAGAAAGGGAGATACCGATGCCTTGCCTTTTGGTGCCCTTCTTGGTCGTGATCATTACAACGCCGTTGGCAGCGCGTGAGCCGTACAACGCCGATGCAGCTGCACCTTTCAGGACGTTGATGGATTCAATGTCTTCCGGGTTGATATCGGAAGCAGAGTTACCATAGTCGAAGCCATAACGGCCGGCCTGTTGGTACGCATCGTTACCGGTGCGGTTGTCAACCGGAACACCGTCGACAACGAACAGTGGTTGGTTGTTGCCCGTGATGGACTTGTTACCCCGAATGACAATGTTCGTTGAACCGGCGAAGTTGTTGTTCGTGCGAATTTGCACGCCGGCGATTTTTCCCGACAGGGAATTAACGAAGTTCTGTTGCTTCACCGTGGAAACAGCAGAACCATCGATTTCCTGCGTCGCATAACCGAGCGAAGCTTTTTCGCGGGAGATGTTAAGCGCTGTGACCACCACCTCGGTAAGTTCGGTCACGTCAGGCAACATCACTACGTTGATAACGGAGCGCGCTCCGATATCAACTTCCTGCGTTTGGAAACCAATAAATGAAAAGACAAGTACTCCCCCGGATTCGGGGACGGAGAGGGTATATCCTCCTGTGGCGTCAGTAACACCACCAATGGCTGTGCCTTTCAAGAGCACGTTTACGCCGGGTATGGCCGAACCGTCTTCCGACGACGTGACCCTACCACTTACTGTTCGCTCCTGAGCCCAAGCACCGAATACTAAGGCTGCGAAGAAGCTAACGAGTAGAATCTTCTTCATAAGTTGATGTTTAGGTTAAAACTAATTTACCCCCAAATTAAGGGGATAAATCGGAATATAAAATACCGAACTTTAATATTTGACGAACGGCCCGATTTCACTGACAGTGAGTCCGTTATGGCCTAAAAAAAGCACAGGCCATACCCCGTTTTGGGGTATGGCCTGCAGCCTGAAATCGTTTGAATAGAATGGCTATTCAGCCGCGGGAGCGACCGATACATACGACCGGTTTTGCCGGCCCCTACGGAAGACAACTACACCATCGGTGAGGGCGAAGAGGGTATGGTCCTTGCCCATGCCGACGTTAACACCCGGGTGATGCTTGGTCCCGCGCTGGCGAACGATAATATTCCCCGCCACCACGCGCTGGCCACCGAAGACCTTCACGCCAAGCCGTTTGCTTTCCGATTCGCGTCCGTTCTTTACTTTACCTTCACCTTTTTTGTGTGCCATGATCCTCTATTGATATCTGATTGTTAATTCCCGCCCAGGTACGGATCGTCATCCGATCCCTTCGATCAACACCTTGGTGTACTGCTGGCGGTGGCCATTCTTCACGGCATATCCTTTCCGGCGCTTCTTCTTAAAGACCGTCACCTTATCCCCCTTCACGTGCTCCAGGATCTTCCCGGAAACGGTTATCCCGTCAACGGTAGGCGTCCCGATGCGGGTGCCCGCGTCGTCGCTGACCAGCAACACCCGGTCGAAGTTCACCGCCTCGCCAGCCTCGCCCGCCAGCCGGGGCGCGTATACATACTGGTCCTTAACCACCTTAAACTGCTTTCCGGCAATATCTACGATCGCGTACATAGCTCTTTTGAAAAATGGACTGCAAAGTTAGAAAAAGATTTATAATGGCGGTAACGACCGCTGCCTTTTTGGTCCCGACCGCTCAGGAAAAGAATTTCAAAATTTATTTATCCACATTAGCCCATCCACAAACCCAAAGAAAGGCCTAAATGAGGCCCTTTTAACCCCCTATCCTACAACGACTTATCTGTCCACAAATTATCCACATGATTTCCACAATCGCCCAAAACAGGCTGGAATCGCCGTTTTTGAATATTAGAAATCGTTTATTTCATTTGTACACTTGACGTCGGGGAATCAGCCCCCGTACCTGACAAGCAAAAAATTTATAGGTATTCTCCTACCCGGGGTTCGGCCCTGGGCAGGTATCTTTTTCGATTTTGGTTGAACCTTTAATAAAGTACGAGTTACCATGAGCCACAATCAAGCCGAAGAACCCATCCTCAGGGAAAACAAGGACCGGTTTGTCCTGTTCCCTATCCAACACCACGACATTTGGAAATTCTACAAACAGGCCGAGGCCAGCTTCTGGACGGCAGAAGAAATCGACCTCAGCCATGACCTGAAGGACTGGGAGGGCCTTAATGATGGCGAACGGCATTTCATTACCCACGTGCTGGCCTTCTTTGCCGCCAGCGACGGAATTGTGAACGAAAACCTGGCGGAAAACTTCGTGGGCGAAGTACAGTATACCGAGGCCAAATTCTTCTACGGCTTCCAGATCGCCATCGAAAATATCCACTCGGAGACCTACTCGCTCCTCATCGACACTTATGTCAAGGACCCGCGCGAAAAGGACCGCCTCTTCCGCGCCATCGAAACGATGGAATGCGTGAAGAGAAAGGCCGACTGGGCCCTGCGGTGGATCGAGAAAGGAAGCTTCCAGGAACGACTCATCGCCTTCGCCGCAGTGGAAGGCATCTTCTTCTCTGGCTCCTTCTGCTCCATCTTCTGGCTGAAGAAGCGCGGCCTGATGCCCGGCCTCAGTTTCTCCAACGAACTGATCTCGCGCGACGAAGGACTGCACTGCGACTTCGCATGCCACCTGTACACGCACCACGTGGTAAACAAGCTCCCTGAACAAACCGTCATCGACATAATCCGCGACGCCGTGGAGATCGAAAAGTACTTCGTCACGGACGCGCTGCCGGTCAAGCTTATTGGCATGAACGCAGAGTCCATGCGTCAATACATTGAGTTCGTCGCTGACCGACTCCTCAACGAACTTATTGGAAAGAAAATCTACAACGCTACCAATCCGTTCGACTTCATGGATATGATTTCGCTGCGCGGCAAAACCAATTTCTTTGAAAAACGTGTAGCCGAATACCAGAAGGCCGGAGTCATGAAAAGCACCGAGAAAGAAAGCGCTCCCAAGTTTTCCCTGAATGAAGATTTTTGAGTAGATTGGATTTCAGAGAACGCCGGGATTTTCGGCGTGCCGGGACCCAAGGCCCGGAAACGCATCAGCAATTCGTAAATACCGAACTGATTTTTTTGAGCTCTTTTTTAAACAAACAACCCTTATCTAAGATATGCTCGTAATTAAGCGCGACGGACGCCGGGAATCCGTGAAATTCGATAAGATCACAGCCCGGATAGAGAAACTCTGCTATGGTCTCGACTCACGGCACATCAACCCTGTAGAAGTGGCCATGAAGGTCATTAACGGCCTCTACGACGGCGTCACTACCGTGGAACTCGATAACCTCGCGGCTGAGATCGCAGCGACGATGACTACGCGTCATCCCGACTTCGCGAAGCTTGCAGCACGCATCGCTATATCCAACCTGCATAAGGTTACCAGCAAGTCGTTCTCCAGCACGATGAAACGACTGTATACGTACGTTGATCCGAAGACAGGACAAAATGCGCCGCTAATCTCCAAGGAAACCTGGAGGGTGATCAAGGAACACGCCGCGGAACTCGACGGCGCTATTATCCACGATCGCGACTTCAGCTACGATTACTTCGGGTTCAAGACACTCGAGCGTTCCTACCTGATGAAAATCGACGGCAAAACTATTGAACGGCCGCAGCATATGCTGATGCGCGTTGCCGTCGGCATTCACGGCGACGACGTCCCCGCAGCCATCGAGACGTACAACCTGCTGTCCGAAAAATGGTTTACGCATGCGACCCCGACGCTGTTCAACGCCGGCACGCCGAAACCTCAGCTGTCGTCTTGCTTCCTCCTCACCATGAAAGAGGATAGCATCGACGGCATCTACGATACATTGAAACAATGCGCGAAAATTTCGCAGTCCGCAGGAGGCATCGGCCTCAGCATCCATAACATACGGGCTAAAGGCTCCTACATTAAAGGTACGGGCGGAACGTCCAATGGCATTGTGCCCATGCTCCGCAACTTCGACATGACCGCACGGTATGTCGACCAGGGTGGCGGAAAGCGCAAGGGAAGCTTTGCCATCTACCTGGAGCCGTGGCACGCCGATATCTTCGACTTCCTCGACCTTAAGAAAAACCACGGCAAGGAAGAGCTTCGCGCCCGCGACCTTTTCTACGCACTCTGGGTTCCCGACCTGTTCATGAAACGGGTGGAAAACAACGAGATGTGGTCGCTCTTCTGCCCGAACGAAGCGCCTGGTCTGGCCGAAGTGTACGGTGAAGAGTTTGAGCGCCTCTATGAAAAATACGAGCGCGAAGAAAGATACCGCCGCCAGGTAAAGGCACAAGACCTCTGGTTCGAAATTCTTGAAGCACAAATTGAAACGGGCACGCCGTACATGCTGTACAAGGATGCGGCAAACCGGAAGTCCAACCAGAAGAACCTGGGCACGATCAAGTCGAGCAACCTCTGCACGGAGATCATGGAGTACACGGCACCCGACGAAGTGGCGGTGTGCAACCTGGCTTCCATTGCCTTGCCGAAGTTCGTGACCGACGAAGGCACCTTCGATCACCAGAAGCTATACGAAATCACGAAGGTAGTGACGCGCAACCTTAACAAGGTTATCGACATCAACTACTACCCCATCGAAGAGGCCCGGAGGTCGAACATGCGGCACCGCCCCATCGGCATCGGCGTTCAGGGTCTGGCGGATACGTTCATCCAACTCCGCATGCCATTCGACTCCGAGGAAGCCCGGCGCCTGAACGAAGACATTTTCGAAACGATATACTACGGTGCCATGGAGGCATCCATGGAGTTGGCCAAAGTTGCCGGCCCTTACGAAACCTTCAAGGGATCGCCGGTATCCAAGGGCATATTCCAGTTCGATATGTGGGGTGTCACCCCGAAGAGCGGACGCTGGAACTGGGAGCAACTCAAACGCGACGTGAAACAACACGGGGTACGGAACTCGCTCCTGATCGCGCCCATGCCGACGGCTTCCACCTCGCAGATTCTCGGCAACAACGAATGCTTTGAGCCATACACATCGAATGTCTATACGCGGAGAACCCTCTCCGGCGACTTCATCGTCGTGAACCGTCACCTGATGAAAGACCTGATGGAACTCGGCCTGTGGAATGAGAACATGCGGCAAAAGCTGATCGCCTCGAACGGTTCCGTACAGGATATTCCTGAGATCCCACAAAACATCAAGGACATCTATAAGACGGTGTGGGAGATCTCGCAGAAGGTGATCATCGACATGTCGGCCGACCGTGGTGCGTACATCTGCCAGTCGCAAAGCCTGAACATTCACATCACAAACCCGAACTTCGGCAAGCTAACGTCCATGCACTTTTATGCCTGGAAGAAAGGGCTCAAGACCGGCATGTACTACCTGCGCTCCACGGCGGCAGCGGATGCCATCAAGTTCACCCTTGACAAGTCCGCTCTCAAGGAAGGCACACCGGCACCTCTGCGTGCGCCCGAGCAAAAAGTTGCCGTTCCCGTGGCCCAATCCAAGTACCAGCAGGAGCTCAGCTATCAGCCCGCCGACGCCGATTACGAGCAAAAGCGTGCCGACATGGCCTGCTCTCTCGACAATCCCGACGCGTGCGAGGCTTGCGGAAGCTGATCTAAGAGACGGCAAATGAAAAAGGGGTCGTCCATGCGGATGACCCCTTTTTTGTTATCCCTAGCTCTGGTTCATAACTCGTGCAAAGCACCTGCCTTGATCTCTTCTACGACGGACGGATCGAGCAGCGTGGATACGTCTCCGAGATTCGACGTGTCGCCCTCGGCAATCTTGCGAAGGATGCGGCGCATGATCTTACCTGACCGCGTCTTGGGGAGGCCACCGACAAACTGGATCTTGTCGGGCTTGGCAATCGGACCGATGAGTTTGGCCACGATCTCACGAACTTCTTTGCGCAGCTTTTCTTCCTCGTGCGGTTTGTCGTAGCAGGTCACGAAAGCGTATATGCCCTGCCCCTTGAGGTCGTGCGGAAAACCGACGACGGCTGTCTCGCAGACGGACGAATGTTCGCAGATGGCACTTTCAATTTCTGCCGTGCCGAGGTTATGACCCGAGACGATGATGATGTCATCAACACGCCCGGTAATACGATAAAATCCTTCCTCGTCGCGTTTGCAGCCGTCGCCTGTAAAGTATTTGCCGGGGAAGGTCGAAAAGTACGTCTCGCGAAAACGGTCATGGTTGCCGTAGATGGTCCTGGCCATCGCCGGCCACGGGAACCGGATGGCAAGCCGGCCTTCGACGGAATTCCCCTGTACTTCCAGGCCACCTTCATTCATGATTACCGGCTGAATACCCGGCAACGGGAAAGACGCATGGGAAGGTTTCATGGGCGTAACGTGTGCGATGGGTGATATCATGAAGCCGCCCGTTTCCGTCTGCCACCAGGTGTCGATGACGGGGCACTTGCTCTTCCCTATGTGCGTGTAATACCAGTTCCACGCTTCCTCGTTGATAGGTTCGCCCACGGTGCCAATCACTTCCAGGTGGCTCAGGTCATACGCCTCCACAAAACTGAGCGGAGCACGCGCCAGTGACCGAATTGCTGTTGGGGCGGTATAGAAAATATTGACCCGATGTTTCTCGCATACGTGCCAGAATCTTCCCATGTCCGGCCACGACGGGATGCCTTCAAACATCAACGTGATTGCACCCGCGGCCAGCGGGCCGTACAATATATAAGAGTGCCCGGTGATCCAGCCGATGTCCGCGGTGCACCAGTACACCTGGCCTTCACGGTATCGAAAGGCGGTAAGGAACGTGTACGTGATGTACACCAAATATCCTCCGCACGTGTGCACCATGCCCTTCGGTTTGCCAGTAGAGCCGGAGGTGTAGAGGATGAAAAGAACGTCCTCCGCGTCCATTTCTTCGGCGGGGCAGGTAGCCTCCATCCCTTTGATCTCGTCGTGCCACCACACATCGCGGCCTTTCTTCATCAGCACGTCGGAATGGATGCGCTGGTATACAATGCACCGCGTTACCTCCGGGCATTTCTCAAGCGCTTCGTCCATAATACCTTTGAGGTCGATCGTTTTGGCCCCCCTGTAGGAGCCGTCGGCAGTGACTACAATCTTGCAGCCCGCATCGCTGATCCTGTCTACCAAGGAGCGTGAAGAAAACCCTGCGAACACCACGGAATGGATAGCGCCAATACGCGCGCAGGCAAGCATCGTATATGCCAGCTCAGGAATCATGGGAAGGTAGATGCAAACCCTGTCGCCTTTCTTCACGCCGTTTTTCTTCAGCATGTTTGCCGTCCGGCATACTTCATCGTGAAGTTGTTGATAAGTGATAGTCCGGGCAGGACCCTGGGGATCGTTCGGTTCCCAGATTATTGCCGTTTGATTTGCGCGGGCCGGCAAATGGCGGTCGATGCAATTCTCCGTCACATTGAGCTTGCCTCCGATGAACCACTTTACTTCGGGTTTGTTGAAATCCCATTCGAGGGTCTTTGTCCATTTTTTCCGCCACACAAAATCTTCGGCGATTTCCGACCAGAAGGATTCGGGATCTTCTACACTCTTGCGGTAAATGCGTTCGTAATCTGCGAGAGAACTGATTATTTCCATAGCCTGACAAAAATGAAGCGTGTCACGTATTGACACTGGCTAATATTGACATCTTTTATAATAATTTCAAATGCGTGCCAACGCACACGGGTCTTTTTTTGTACTTTTCTTTAGAACCGGCGTTTGCGGTATTTATGAGAACGTTGAGCGCATCCATAGTGGCCTACAGAAATTCAGTTCCGATGCTAAACCGGGCCATAACCAGTTTCCTGGAGAGCGCTCCGAATTCGGTGCTGTATCTGATTGACAATTCTCCCACCGACGCATTGCGCCAAATTGTATCAAGCCCGCGTGTGATCTATGTGCACTGCCGACAAAACATCGGGTTCGGAGCTGCACACAACATCGCCCTGCGCAGTGTGATGCACCATTCGACGTATCATCTCGTGTTGAATCCGGATGTGTATTTTGATTCGCCTGTTATTCCCGAGTTGCAGGCTTTCATGGATGCAAATCCCGATGTAGGCCTCGTCATGCCGAAAGTGCTAAACCCGGATGGCACGTTGCAACGGTTATGCAAGTTGTTGCCATCACCGTGGACGCTGATTACTCGAAACTTTTTACCGCCCCTTGCCGAACGGGAAAACTTCACCTACGAATTACAGTTTACGGATTACCAACGCTTGCTCGATGTGCCTTTCCTGTCCGGATGTTTCATGTTTCTTCGAATGTCCGTACTGGAAAGCGCGGGTCTTTTTGACGAGCGCTACTTTCTATATGCAGAAGACCTGGATCTGTGCAGAAGAATTCATCAGCATGCCCGGACCGTTTACTATCCTCATGCTGTCATCTATCACGACCAGGAAAAAGCAAAAGGCCTGCTCTTTCACAAAATCAGGAGTCTGAGCCAATACTTTAATAAATGGGGCTGGCTGCACGACGAGGAAAGACGACGAATCAACAGCCAGGTACTGAACAAGGAGATCGCGAGATACAACCTGGAAAGCAAAAATTTTTCTGAAAAGCGTGTACCAGGATAGCCTCTCCCTTGTATAGGTATTGAGAGCCATTGATTAATTAAACATGCACAGAGCCCAGGAAACGCGGTCACACAGTGAATTCACGTTGGAGCAATCCATTCTCCGGACTTTGCTCTATTTTGACTTGTTTCAATATCCCCTCCTGCCAGAAGAAATTTTCAAATTCCTCGGCACAAACAGCATTGCGCCACACGACGTAGACCAGGCATTAGACGAGCTTAGGCGCGCAGGTCGTGTGCATCGTTACGGCACCCTCTACGGCTTGCGGGCCGACGAAGGTCTCGCCGGCCGCCGGCTGCGGGGCAATCAACTGGCGCAACGCATGTCTGCGTTCGCCCATAGACGTGGACGTTTCATTGGAGCGTTCCCATTTGTGCGCGCCGTCATGGCTTCGGGAAGTTTTTCAAAAGGATACATGGACGAAAACAGTGACCTCGATTTCTTCGTCGTCACGGCGCCGGGAAGACTTTGGATAGCGCGCATGCTGATCGCGTTGTACAAGCGAATATTTCTTCTGAACCGTCACAAGTATTGCTGCTGCAATTACTTTGTAAGCGACGACCATCTGGAAATCGAAGAAAAAAACCTCTTTACCGCAACAGAACTGGCAACCCTGGTACCCATTACTGGGCGTTCAGTATACCTTCGGCTGATGCGTGCGAATTCATGGATATCGGATTATTTTCCGAACTTCCGTATAACTGCTCCCGACGATGTACCCCAAGCGCGCCGCAGTCTGCTCAAGCGGGCGGTTGAGGCCGTGCTTGCCGGAGGGTTGGGCGACAAGCTGGCCAACCTTTTTCGCGACGTTACTTTAAGGCGTTGGAAACGCCTTTACGCAAAAGAATATCCCACCATTGATTTTGAATTGGCGTTTAAGTCTACCGCATCGGTCTCCAAAAATCATCCGAATCACTTTCAGCGACGCATCCTCGAGCGGTACGATGCGACGCTCCGTGAATTTTCAATGACGCCGCTGAACGAACTGTGAGGATTATGGCGCGGGTTCTTTTCACACATTCCTACTTCTACCGTTTTGACCCTAAGCAGTGGCGGATGAAGCAGCCTTATCCGCCACTGGCTACCATCCTCGCTGCAGCGGTGATCCGCGAACGCGGTTTTGATGTACGCCTGTTTGACACCAACCTGCGCGAAAGCACGAACGAACTCCGCGAGGCATTAGAGACGTTTGGCCCGCAATACCTCGTAGTGTACGACGATGGCTTTAACTACCTTTCAAAGATGTGCCTGACGAATATGCGCGATGCGGCGCTGGCTATGGTCGCCCAGGCCAGGGCCGCAGGATGTTGCGTCATCGTTTCAGGCTCTGATGCCAGCGACCACGCTGATAAATATCTCGCCGCCGGAGCTGATTATGTTATCCATGGCGAGGGGGAGGCCACGCTCACCGAATTGCTTCTAGCCATTGAAGGGAATGTGGCAACTGAAGGAATTCAGGGAATAGCCTTCCTGAAAGAGGGCGAACTACGCCGGAACCCGTCCCGCCCCGTGATGCGGGATCTCGATGCGCTGCCCTGGCCCGCCTGGGACCTGGTGGATATAGAAGCCTACCGCACAATCTGGCTTCGCCATCATGGATATTTTTCCCTCAATGTCGCCACAACCCGCGGATGCCCGTTCAAGTGCAACTGGTGCGCCAAACCCATTTACGGTAACCGATACACATCCCGGTCGCCGGCGCATGTTATTCGCGAAATCCGATGGCTTCTCGATCACGCGCGGCCCGATCACTTCTGGATGTGCGACGATATTTTCGGTCTTAAACCGGGGTGGGTTGAAGAGTTTGCACGCATGGTCGACGCTGCCGGCTTGAAATTCCGATACAAAATCCAGTCGAGGGCCGACCTGCTCCTGGAGCCACGCACCGTCGAGGCGCTGGCGCGTTCCGGTGCCGAAACCGTGTGGATCGGCGCGGAATCCGGGTCGCAACAGGTTTTGGATGCCATGGAGAAAGGGATCACCATCGCACAGATACACGAGGCGACCCGGCTTCTCCGGAGTTACAACATCCGGGTGGCGTTCTTTCTCCAGTTCGGTTATCTGGGTGAGACACAAAGCGATATCGACGCCACCATCCGGATGGTTCTGGACCTCATGCCCGATGAAGTCGGGATTTCGGTATCCTATCCCCTACCCGGAACCGGTTTTTACGAAAAGGTAAAACATCACATGCGGGAAAAACGCAACTGGACCGATTCGGACGACCTGGCGATGATGTTCCAGGGAACTTTTCAAGGGGACTATTACCGCAAACTGCACCAGTACGTACACAGTGTGTACCGTTCCCGGCGGGGGTTCCGCGCCCTAAAGAAATTAATAACAAATCCTTTGCGTTTTACAGAAAAAGACTTTCGTTCGGGGTTGGGCGCTTTTTATTTCGCCGTCCGCTCGTACGCACTTAACAAAAAGCTTAGTAATTTAAAGCTACCGACTTGAGCAATCGGCACGAAAAATGTAACAACCACTAGTACAGGAATTTATGGCAGTCCCGTTCGACCATATCGCTCCCACCCATAGCACCCTGTTCAAGCATACCGTGATCAGTCAACTGCAACGCAAGCGGGTTTGGAGGTACCTGGAACAGATCACCCCTGAACTGAACGGTCTCGAAATCCTGGAGTTGACCTGCGGAACGGGCGACGACGCGGCACTCTTTGGTGAACGGGGCGTAAGCCTGATTGCTACGGACCTCTCGGAAGAAATGCTGAAGGTCACGCAGCAAAGAGTAAAGCAATACTCTCTTCAGAATAAGATCAGTTCGTGTTATATCGACGTCGATACATTTGACGAAACCGTCTTCAACAAAAAGTTCGATCTTATCTTTTCCAATTTCAATGGCATCAATTGCGTAAGCCCCACTGCCCTTCAAAAACTGCTGCAAAAGATACCGTCCATCATGGCGCCCGGTGGCCGGCTCGTTGCAGTGGTCATGCCGAAACGATGCCTGTGGGAGACGTTCCATTTTGCCTTGAAGTTGAACTTTGCGAAAGCCTTCCGAAGGTGGACTGATAAACCCGTGCTGGCAGAGGCAGAGCAGGGCGTCCGAACCTGGTTCTATCAACCCAGCCGCATCGTGCGCTGGGCGGGCGAATCATTCCGAAAAGTGAGAACCATGCCTGTCGGAATCACCATACCACCCGGATTCCTGGAGAAATTTTTCAGCCGACGCAAGCGCACGCTCTTCAAGTTGTATTCCCTTGAGAAGAAACTAAGTCGCTTTGCTTTCCTGGCAAGTTTCTCCGACCATTACATCATCGACCTTCAACTGAAGTAATACCATTAGGGCATCCGATATGATGGGCTCAGGATCTGCGGAGGCCGTTGAACGCGCATTCAGCAAGCAATCGGTTTTCTATGACCGTGATGACGCGCGCAACATTATCCTTCGCGATTTGCGAAAGCAGGTGTACGGTCATGTTTCGCGCTTCCTCAATCCCGGCAGCCGTATACTCGAACTCAACGCCGGCACAGGCATCGACGCAATGTACTTTGCGCGTGCCGGGCATACGATCCTCGCCACCGATGCGTCACAGGGAATGATCACGCAGATCGAACGAAAGATCGCGGTCGACAACCCGGGACAGCGGATTACGTGCCGTCGCATCTCGTATGAGCACCTTGATCAAATCACAGGAACAAGATTCAACTACGTCTTTTCCAACTTCGGCGGACTTAATTGCATACGCGACCTTTCACGGGTTACGCGGAATTTGCCGCCGCTGCTCCATGCAGGCGCATGCCTCACGTGGGTTATCATGCCTCGGGTTTGCCCGTGGGAAATAATGGGTCTTTTCAAAGGGAATGGTGCAAAGGCGTTGCGAAGATTGAAGAAGAACGGAACGCTATCCCACCTGGAAGGAGAATACTTCACCACCTATTACCATACGCTTGGCACAATAAAATCGGCGCTGGGTCCGTCGTTTCGTCTCCTTGCACATGAAGGCCTGGCCGCGGTGTCGCCGCCACCGCACCACGCGGAACTTGCCGCACGGCACAAGCGCCTGTATTCATTTCTTCGCAGTGCCGACAGCCTGGTCCGTCACGCCTTCCCGTTCAACCGCTGGGCGGATCATATCATCGTTACATTTCGCTATGAGCCCTAACGATAGCGCTGATGGACACTCAGGATTCCGCGCGTATTTCAGTGGGCACACATCTTTTCGTTATTGGGATAGACTATTCTATCAATCCGGGATAGCATACCATGATTTTGAGCGGGAATACACTTCGCTGCGTACGTCGGAGGGCCGCATGCTGCCCGATGCGATCGTCAAGGCCTTGCCGTACATTCCGCGACAGCATCCCCACCACCGGGAATGGGCAGTCCGGAGGCGTTCGGCAAATGCACTTGCCCGGTATTTGAAGAAAAGGAATCCGGCGCATGTTCTCGAAATTGGCTGCGGCAATGGCTGGCTTACGAATTACCTGGTCAGCCAACTCAAGGCCGACTGCTGTGGAATCGACATCAATGAGTTTGAATTAAAGCAGGCCGCGAGACTTTTCCTGACACACAATCGCATCACCTTCGTGCACGGCGATATTGTGACAGAGGCTTTTAGCGGTTTAAAAACCGATGTGGTCGTCTGCGCCAGCGTGATACAATACTTCGCCGATATGCGTTTGCTGATCGATCAGTTAAGAAACCTGCTGCGTCCTGGTGGAGAAATTCATATTATGGACAGTCCCCTTTATCGGGAAGACGAAAGGCCAGCGGCTACGAGCCGCTCGGTTGATCATTTCCGCAATGCAGGCCACGCTGAAATGGCATCATACTATCATCACCACACGTGGCAATTCCTGAAGGACTATCCACACACCGTACTGCACGATCCCAGTTCGCTGTCCGGAAGAATAAAGAAATGGTTAGGATTTTCGCCGTTTCCATGGATCGTAATTCGGCAGTGAATTCAGATATTGATCACTGATTAATGAAAAAGAGCACGCTATATCGCGGCCTGAAACTCATTCCGCCGGCACGTCGGAAAAAGGGAGTGGTAATTATCGTGCTGCTTTTCCTGAACTCAGTCCTCGACTTCTTCAGCCTGGCTTTCTTTCTGCCGATCATATTCCTGCTGATCGACCCGGAAAGGGTTCAGGCGAATCCGTGGTTTCAGCGGGTATACGACTTCGCGGGGTTCGATTCTCTTAATTCGTTTGCGATTGCCTTCTCTGCCGTCGTGTTTCTATTTATCGTTTTACCAACGCTAATGCATGGGTCGATGATCAGGTTAAAGGTGCGGTATGCTTACAGTGTCGCAA
>JAJJPK010000087.1:0-58836 GCA_032907565.1 Cyclobacteriaceae bacterium
GCCTTGCGCGCAATGGCAATCTTTTCCTCCCGTGCATACACTTCCGGTTGCTGGTAGGGATAATGAAACATGTTGGACAATGCTCCGCCATGGACCTTTACCAGTTTCCCTTTACGCTCAAGTTCCGTGAGATCGCGCCGGACCGTATCTAACGAAACATTCAGCAATTGACATAAATCAGAAGTGAGTACCTTGTGATGGAGGTTGATCCGCTGGAGGATGAATCGCTGACGTTCTTCCTGTAACATCGATAGGGTCTGTGCCGTAAAGTTGCGTGTTTTTGCTGTATCGGCCAAAAATGCACCTGTGCGGATGCCCTCTCACGAAAAAATCCTCCTCAGTTGCTGGTTATTGCTTTATTTCTATATTTGTTTCACAAATGACGCAAAAAAACGCACGCCCCATTCAGTCGCGCCGAACCGGGTACGGCGTACTGTTCGCCCTGATGTTCTTGCCAGCGGTATCGCTGGCGCAACAAAAGGCAGACTCCTGGATTCGCATCAACATGCTGGGCTATGCGCCATCCTCGGTAAAGGTTGCCGTGCTGGCATCAAAGGCAACGTCACCAAGTCCGGCAACTTTCGAGCTCGTCGACAGTCGTTCATCTAAAGTGGTATTCAAAGGCAAGACCGGGAAAGACTTCGGTGCCTACGGTCCTTTCACGCACACGTACCGCCTCGACTTTTCCAAACACACGAAACCCGGAACCTATTACCTGCGCGCGGGCAATGCGCAGTCTCCTGAATTCAACATATCGGCAGAGGTATACAAAGGCGGGCCTGACTTTCTCCTTCAATACATGCGGCAGCAACGCAGCGGATACAATCCCTTCCTGAAGGACTCATGTCACACGCACGACGGATACACCATCTACGGTCCCATGCCCGACGGCACGCACATCGACGTCTCCGGTGGCTGGCACGACGCTACCGACTACCTTCAATACGCTACCACGTCGGCAAACGCAACCTATCACCTTCTGGCTGCCTACCGCGATTTCCCGGGCGTCTTCGGTGACGAACACCAGGACAACGGCCTCGAGGGAAGCAATGGAAAGGCCGACGTCCTCGACGAAGCACTGTGGGGCCTCAGGTGGCTCGAGAAGATGCATCCACGTCCGGACTGGATGTTCAACCAGCTCGCGGACGATCGCGACCACGCTGGGTTCAGGCTTCCTACACTCGACTCGGTCGACTACGGATGGGGCAAAGGAACCGGACGTCCTGTGTACTTCATTTCCGGTGAGGTGCAGGGACTCTTTCAGCACAAGAACCGCGCGACCGGCGCCGCCTCTACAGCTGGCAAGTTCGCCAGTGCGTTTGCACTCGGTGCGCAGGTACTGAAAGACATAGATGCTTCCAGGGCTGATGTGCTGCGGGAAAAGTCGCTTTCAGCCTATGCGTTCGGCAAAGCGAAACCCGGCGTCGCTCAAACGGCACCCGGAAGGGCGCGTTATTTCTATGAAGAAGACAACTGGGTTGACGATATGCAGCTGGGGGCCGCCGCCCTGTACCAACTCTTCGGCGAGAAGTCGTATTACGAAGATGCCTTGCATTACGGCAAACAGGAACCCGTTACGCCATGGATCGGCACTGACACGGCGCGTCACTATCAATGGTATCCTTTCCACAATTTTGGGCACTATGAGCTCGCGAAGAAGGCAGAAGGCGAAGACCGCCAACTGCTTATCAGCTTCTATCGCCAGGGAATCGAAAAGGTGTGGAACAAAGCGAAGAGCAACGCCTTTTACCGCGGTGTTCCGTTTATCTGGTGTTCCAATAACCTCACCACCTCCTTCGCCATTCAATGCTACCTGTACCGGCAACTGACCGGGGACAAGACTTACATAGAATTAGAGCAAGCCTGCTTCGACTGGATCTTCGGCCTCAACCCGTGGGGAACAAGCATGGTGTACGGCCTTCCGGCAGACCGCGACACGCCCACCGACCCGCATTCATCCTACACAGTACTGTACGACTATCCCATTAACGGTGGCCTCGTCGACGGTCCGGTTTATACCAAAATATTTGAAAGTCTGTTGGGACTGGAGCTGCATGAAGCTGATGAGTACGCAGAATTTCAGTCGGACCTCGCTGTGTACCACGACGACTACGGAGATTACAGCACCAACGAACCAACGATGGACGGAACCGCGTCCCTTATCTACTTATTTGCCGCAAAGGATCACGAGTCCCGGGAGGTGGGCGGCAAAAAAAAGTAGTGATCGATCCTTATGGCGCCATCATCCGGGGTGATACAACGACAAAGAACATCTTCCTAGTTTTCACTGGTGATGAATTCGCAGACGGTGGCCCGGTGATTCGCAGCGTGCTGCAACGGCAGAATATCAAAGCAGGGTTTTTCTTTACGGGAAACTTCTACGCGAACGACGCACACGCCCCATTGATCACAGGCCTGCTCCACGATGGGCACTACCTGGGGGCGCATTCGGACAAGCACCTGCTGTATGCCGACTGGTCGAAACGTGACAGCCTGCTCGTAACACGCCGGGAGTTCCGGCGCGACTTGAAGAAAAACTATCGTCGGATGGCGGATTTTGGAATTGACAAGAAAAACGCCAGGGTCTTCCTGCCGCCATACGAATGGTACAATGCTGCCATTGTGAACTGGACGCGTGAATGGGGACTTACCCTGGTGAACTTTACACCAGGGACGTTGTCAACCGCGGATTACACGTATCCCGAGATGGGCTCGCGGTACAGGGATTCGGAACGAATATTCCGATCCATCTTGGATCTTGAATCGAATGCACGCAGTGGCCTGAACGGATTCATTCTGCTTGTGCACATCGGCACCGATCCACGGCGAACGGATAAATTTTACGATCGCCTGGAGGAGTTGCTTCTCGTGCTGCAGGAAAAAGGTTACCGTTTCAGGCGTATCGATGAACTCGTCCCGGAAGGGACAGAATAAGAATCTGGGTAAACCGAAAAATAAAGCAACATGGCAATTCTCGGTCTCGATCTCGGAGGTACAAAGCTTGCATCCGCGGTTTTCTCACTGGAAGGTGAGATCACGTTTAGTGAGTCCATCGCGTTGGGAAAGCGACAAGACAAAGAAGTGGGCGGCCTGATTGCAGACGTAGTGAAATCGCATTGCAAAAAACACGACGTGCAGTCCATCGGCGTGTCAGTTCCCGGCATCAGCCGACGGGAGACAGGCACCGTATGGGCGCCAAACATTCCAGGATGGGATGATTACCCCTTGCTGAAGGAAATTGAGAATGCCTGTCCCGACGTACCAGTGATCATCGACAACGACCGGGCCTGTTGCATTTCAGGCGAAATCTGGCGCGGCAATGCGAAGGACTGTACCGACGCCATCTTCCTCGCCGTGGGGACTGGCATTGGTGCAGGAGTACTCACCGGCGGTCACATCCTGCGGGGCGCGCACGACATCGCCGGCGCTGTAGGCTGGATGGCTTTGCAGAAACCCTTCCTTATGAAATACATCTCGTACGGTTGCTTCGAGTACTATGCGTCGGGGGACGGAATTGCGCGGCTCGCACGCGAACTCCTCACCATCCGGCAGGAATATAAGGGCATGCTGCGGGTCAACCCCTCGGAACTCACAGCACACGATGTTTTCTCTGCCTACGAAAAACGCGACCCGCTTGCAATAACAGTGATCCGGGAGTGTATTGAGTACTGGGGCATGGCCATCGCCAACCTGATCAGCATCTTCAATCCCGAAAAAATCATCCTGGGCGGAGGTGTGTTTGGCCCCGCCGTAAAATTTATCCCGGAAATCAAAGACGAGGCACTCAAGTGGGCACAGCCTATAAGCGCTACGCAAGTCGATATCATGCCCTCCGCGCTGGGCGGGCAGGCAGCGATCTACGGAGCGGGATACCAGGCACTCACCAATCTTGCCGAACGCCAATGAAATGAACCGGTACAAGATCACGTTCGCTTCCGCATGTTTCGGCATGCTCCTCTTTGGGATCAGCCTCATTACCCTGGGCTCGGTGGCATCCGACCTCCAGGAAAAATTCCAGCTTGACGCCGTCGACTCCGGAACGCTTTTTTCCATTTTACCCATTGGTATCATTCTGGGGTCCCTCTTGTTCGGGCCGGTGTCCGACCGGTACGGATACAAGTTTTTCTTTGTCGTATCATGTGCTTGCCTCCTGTTGGGCTTTCAGGGCATCGCGTGGTCTGAAAGCCTGGGCCTGCTCCGGTTTTGCATCTTCCTTTTCGGCTTCGGAGGCGGCGCCATCAACGGAGCAACGAACGCTGTTGTCGCCGACATCAGCAGTGATAACAACAAGGGCGCTAACCTAAGCTTACTCGGTGTGTTCTTCGGCATCGGCGCGTTGGGCATGCCGTCGGTGCTGGCGGCCCTTGAGAAGCAGTTCAGCGTCCAACAGGTTGTGGCCTCCGTGGGCTTGCTCCCCGTTGCAGCGGCTGTGCTCTTTTTGTTCACCCGGTTTCCTCCACCCAAACGAAATCAGGGCGTCGGTGCCGATGCGATTTTCTCCCTACTTCGCAATAGTTTCCTTTGGCTGATCGGCTTCTTTCTTTTTTGTCAAAGCGCAGTAGAGGGTGTCATCAACAACTGGACGACGACGTATTTGGAAAAGCATTTCAGCTTCGCGGGAAGCCGCGCGCTTTTTACCCTTTCACTTTATGTGGCAGGCCTCACGGTGATGCGGCTTGCCCTGGGCAGCGTACTCAGAAATGTCTCGCCGTCGCGCATCATGGCGCTCTCCCTTGCCCTGTTATTCACCGGCGCGTTCATATTGCGCACAACACACACGCCTGCCTTCGCGACGGCGGCATTGATTATAAGCGGTGCCGGCCTGGCCGCAGGATTCCCGGTGATGCTGGGATTTGCCGGCGCGCGCTTCGCTGAACTGTCGGCAACGGCCTTCAGCATCATCCTTACGGTGGCGCTGGCAGGCAACATGATAATCAACTATGTCACCGGCATCGTCATCGACCGATTTGGTATCGGACAGTATACGACGATTACCCTCGTGCTGTATGCAGCAATGGTTCCGTTGACCTATTTCATTCTCAGAAAACAACAAAAAGAAATTCCCAAATCTTAACCACTTTACTTCATCAACGTTATGCTGGCTCAACAATGGCTCAACAATGCGCGTCAGGTGATGACGCGAATCGAGGAAACTCAACTGGACAACATCAGGAAAGCCGCCGAAATCATGGCAGACACCATAGAGGCCGGTCGGTGGGTTCACACTTTCGGCTGCGGACATGCCACCATCCCCATCGAGGAAATGTATCCGCGTATCGGAGGATTTGTAGGATTCCATCCCCTGATCGAACTCCCGCTGACATTCTTCACACGAATCACAGGCGAGATGGGCGTCCATCAGTTCCTTTTCCTCGAACGCGTCGAAGGATATGGCAGCGCTATCATGAAGAGCTATGATTTTGACCCACGCGACACGATGTGGATGTTCTCTCACTCCGGTATCAACAACGTAAACATCGACGTCGCGCTCGAATCCAAAAAGAGGGGAATGAAAGTGATCGTCTTCGGCTCCGCATCGGAAGCAAAGGGGAAGAAGTCACGCCACTCCTCCGGACAAACCCTTTTTGACATAGCCGACCTTGTCGTAGACTCCTGTGCGCCGCTCCAGGACGCCTCCGTACCCCTGAAGAATCACCAGGATAAGGTCGGACCCGTGTCCACCATGGCGTTCATTACCTGCGTCTGGATGACCGTCACGACCGTAGCTGAAATCCTCGCCGACCGGGGTGTGAAACTCTTCATCCACCCCTCCCACAACGTCCCCGGCGACACCACCGCAAGGGAAAGGCTTGATGCGGCGCTAGCGGAGTACAAACGACGGGTGCAAGGGGTCTAAGGTGTTTATGTGTGTATGTGCTTATGTGTTTACGTTGTTTTATGGACACGATTACGAAAGTACCTTCAAACGTCGGCTATGGTCAAACAACGTAAACACATAAACACGTGAACACATAAACACATTCAGGGTACAACGGGAAAGGCCACCACGCGCACTTTAGTGCATCCGTATGGTATCAGGGTGATCGTTTTCACTTCCTGGTCGACTTCACCTTTGTAAATTCCGTTCCTGTCGGTGATCGGCTGATAGGCGACGCCATTGACGGCTTTCCATCCGGGGATTTTCTTTGCGGGTACCTGGATTTCAATTGGGGCGTGCTCAATGTTCCACTTGCAGGCATTGTCGACCTTCCGTGTGACGACCTGCGTGTTTGCCTGAGGATCTTTTACTACCGCGTCTATAAGTCCGTAGTTCCAATCCTCTGTGGGATAGATGCTGTAATAATCGCCTTCGGTAGGCTCGTTTCCCTTCTCCCAGCGTTCTCCCAACTTAAGCGCATACACCAACGGGCCGCGCTCCACAGCCCTGGAGTTTTTGCCCCAGTTCGACGTGGTAACTTTCATGGGCAATTGGAGCGACATCTTGTCGCCGTCGTTCCAGGCTCTGCGGATGACGACGACCTTTCCGCCCGACTCGCGTGAGTGCTCCTCACCGTTAATTGTAATGATCCCTTCAGCGCACCAGGATGGAATGCGAAGATGAAAGGGAAATTCCACCGCTTCGTCGACTGAAATCTCAAAATCTATTGCATCGCTAAACGGATAGTCGGTGACCTCCCGGATGGAGATGTTATGGCCATTCAGGTCGGCCGTCACGTGGCTCGGCGCATACTGCAATGCTGCGATACCCTGGTCATTGCTGAAGTACCACAAATGGCTGGCAAACTTCGTCCAGCCCTGGTGCATGTTGGTCGTGCAACAAGTATATCCGCTCCTCAGCCCGAAGACGTTGTTCATGCCGCGGTTAAATGGAAGGGAAAAATCGAATACACCCCGCGACACCTGTACCTGGTTTGCCACCTGGAAATACTGCTTCATGTTATAATCATCGGTGGTCTGAGTGGGCAGCGCATTGAACGTCATACGCTCGAGGGCGTCCATATAACGCACATCACCGGTTACCGAGATGATTTTTTCAAGGGAGAACATCGACTCGGTGATGGAACATAGTTCTATTCCCTGTGTCGGTGCATTGCCGTGCAAATCTTCATCGCCGGAAAAGATTCCCATGGGCAGACCGTGCAAGAGCATGAGGTCATTCCATCCGGTCGCAAGCCATTCGAGATAGGATTTGTCGCCGGTACGTCGGTATTGGACCGCAGGGGCTTTCAATCCCATACCGACGTTTACGGCGTGACGGTGCATCCAATTGTCGTGGTTCTGTTGCGCAGCCGCCTGCATCACCCAGTCGCGGTTACCCAGCCATTCCGACCAGGGATACGATTGTTCTGAAATCTTTTCCGCGAGCGTTAGTAAGTTCTTGTCTTCCGTTATACGGTACAACCATTGCGTCATCATGACGTTGTCGGCGCCCCGCGCTTCAGCCCATTCAGTCCAATTGCCGATGCGGCAGCTATCCAACGCTTGCAGCTGGTAGTTGAAGTATTTCGTCATGAAGGGGACCACGCGCTCGTCTTCTGTGGCGGAGTAGTACTGCTGGAGCACTTTAAGCATGATCATCTTCGGCCACCAATCCTCACCGTCAGCGCAATTGTCAGGTGTGATCTCAACGCTCAGCTCGCGTTCGGCTTTGGTAATGGGACCAAAATAGCCTGATGGCCGTTGGTTGTCGAGGGTCCAGTCGATGTATCGCATCACCTTGCGCTGCAGCGCACTGTCTTGCAACAGCCACGCCAATGGCACAGCGCCGTCCAGCCAGTAGGGTGTCTCCTCCCATCCATCGCCCTCGCCGCCTAACCATCCGTTGTCGTTGCTGATCTTGGGATGAATCTCATCCAGATGCCCAGTTGAACCATCGCGCATGATCTCCAGCTGATGCCGCAACCATCCCTCCGGACGGATTGCGCGCAAGGGCACCTCCGTGTAGACATCATTGGCCAAGCCCACGCCTGGCGTTTCCTCCCTCTTAGCACAGGCAAAGAAGGCCGATAGTACTACAATAAGAATTACATTTTTCATCAATGTCGATCGACGGATAGAAACATCAACAATCAACGAACCCAACGCGCGTCTCACTTCGTGATCCTTTGCGATTAATGATCAAAGGCCCGAACGTCCGAGCACCCATTTGAAACTCAGATCGCAAATCGAAAATCAAAAATCACACTGATCGAAAATCCCTTATCACTCATACAACTTCGCATGTATCCTCCTCAGTGTCTCCTCCGGCATCTTGATCACCTTCCTGTCGTAGGTCATCAGTCCGTTCACTTCAATTTCAACATCCGTTGTCTGGGTATAGACGGCTGCTGACAGTCCCTTATCAACCAGCTTATCCAGGTTCTCGATGTATGTGGTATACCGTTCAAGCAGCGCTTGTTTGTCCGGAAAGCTTTGGTAGCCCCAATTGTCCTTTGCTTGCCACGTATGGCCTTCCAGCGGAAGTCCGAGTCCTCCATACTCGCCAAGCACGAGTGCGTAATCTTTTCCGAACAATTCGGGTCGCGGCATCACGGGATCGGGGTAGTTGTGGATGTCTAGGATATGGCCGACGCCGTAGAAATTTCCTCCGCTTGCCTGGTTGACGAGCCGTGAAGGATCGTACTTCATCGTCCACTCCACAATCTCACGGGTCTTGAACTGGCCCCATGCTTCATTGAAAGGTACCCACACGACGATACTGGGGAAGTTGTACGTTGCATCCATGATGGCCTTCCATTCGGTACGGAATATTTCCTCGGACTCGGTAGTGCGTTGTTTTTCAGTTTCAACACCTGTGATTCCCGGCCGGCTATCCCAGCGGTTGCCCATGTCGCCGCTCGGCATATCCTGCCACACGAGGATGCCCAGCTTGTCGCAGTGATAGTACCAGCGTGCGGGTTCAACCTTTACGTGTTTACGGATCATGTTGAAGCCCATCGCCTTTGTCTTTTCGATATCAAAGCGCAGCGCTTCGTCGGTAGGTGCTGTGTAAAGGCCGTCAGGCCACCAGCCCTGGTCTAGGGGACCGTATTGAAAAACAAACTCGTTGTTAAACATCATGCGCTTGATACCATCATTGCCGGTGGCCAGTGAGATTTTTCGCATCCCGAAATAGCTTTTGATCTCGTCGATTACTCTTCTTCCACGCCGGATCTGGACGGTAAGGTCGTAGAGGAATGGGTCGTCGAGGCTCCACAACTTCGCATTTGGAATGCTGAGCACGGTCTCCGGTCCGGCGACAACCTGTTCGGCTATCTTTTGCTCGCCGTCCCATGCCGCCACGACGATCTCGTCGCCCTGTTGCAGATTGTTTGTCTTCACCTGCACGCTGAGGTTTTGTGCATCGATATTGGGTGTGTTCCATATCGATTCGATGTGGGTACGCGGTACGGCTTCAATCCATACCGTCTGCCATATTCCTGTAACGGGCGTGTACCAGATGCTTTTGGGTTCCTTGACTTGTTTGCCTCTGGGCTGAGGGCCGTCATCGGAGGGATCCCACACCGACACGACGATCTCCTGGGCTCCTGAACGTTTCAGGTGAGGGGTGATATCAAATGAAAAAGGATCATAACCCCCCTGGTGTGACCCTACGGACGTGCCGTTGACAAACACCTCGCATTGCCAGTCGACCGCCCCAAAGTGAAGCAGCACGTTACTACGTCGGAAAGAGGAAGGGAGTGTAAAGGTGCGGCGATACCAGAGTTTGTTGTCTTTGCCCACGGTCTTGCCCACTCCGGAGAGCGCCGACTCGACGGCGAATGGGACGAGAATCTTGCCCTGGTATGCTGACGGCCTGCTCGCGGTTGCAGGTTGAATGGCGTAATCCCAGAGTCCGTTCAGGTTCTGCCATGTCTCGCGTACCATTTGCGGACGCGGGTATTCGGGCAACGGTGTCTGCGCTGGATTTACTTGTTCCGCCCAGGGCGACGTTATTTTATCTCCGGCAATTTTCCATGACCCTTGTCCATAAATCACGCCGTTGAGCAGACTCACGCATAGAAGCAGGGCAATACAGGTTTTTGGATACATGTTCGGTTTGGGTTGATGAAAAATGGTTCTGATGAGGGGATAATATACGCGAAAAATCAAACCCACTCAATTTGAAACCCGGGCGGGGCCTTTCCAGAGAATATCTACGCAACTACACACAATACAACAAAGGTGTGTGTGTGTTTTTTCTTATTTTGGTGGCGCTACCAATCAACTACCAATCAACTAACCATGAACCTGATTAAACAACACGTTCCGTTTTACGCTTTGTCATTGTCGGTCCTCTTAGCTAGTTGCGGGAAATCCTCCCAGGACCAGGCGGAAACATCTTCCGCAGACTCGGTATCGCAAGAGCCAGTAGCCATTTCGGAGCCTCTGGTGACCCACATCTACACGGCAGACCCTTCCGCCCACGTGTTTGACGGAAAAATTTACATCTATCCGTCGCACGACATCGACGCAGGCACGCCCGAAAATGATATGGGCGATCACTTCGACATGCGCGACTATCACGTATTGTCAATGAACAGCATTCCCGGCGAAGTGACGGATCACGGTGTGGCCCTGGACATTAAGGATATTCCCTGGGCGGGACGCCAGCTCTGGGCACCTGACGCGGCGTTCAAAAATGGAAAGTATTATCTGTATTTCCCTGCGAAGGATAAGCAAGACATTTTCCGGATCGGTGTGGCCGTCAGCGATTCACCTTCAGGTCCGTTCAAGCCGGAACCCGAACCCATCAAGGGAAGCTATAGCATTGACCCTGCCGTCTTTGAAGACGACGATGGAAAATTTTATATGTATTTCGGCGGCATCTGGGGTGGTCAGCTGCAACGTTGGACTACAGGAGAATACGCGGGACACGACGCTTCAAAAACGGATTTGCAACAGGATGATGCGCCCGCTATCGGCCCCCGCGTAGCGCTGATGAGTGACAACATGCTCGGATTCGCAGAGCCAGTGAAAGAGATTCAGATATTGGACGAGCAAGGAAATCCCATATTGGGCGGCGACCATGACCGGCGCTTCTTTGAGGCAGCATGGATGCACAAGTACAACGGTACGTATTACCTGTCGTATTCAACCGGAGATACACATTATATTGTCTATGCCACAGGCGACAACCCGTACGGTCCATTTACATACCGCGGGGTAATACTGAATCCAGTAATCGGCTGGACGAACCACCACTCCATCGTGGAGTTCAACGGGAAATGGTATCTCTTCTATCACGACAGCAGCCTCTCCGGCGGTAAGACCCACCTGCGTTGCATCAAGGTAACCGAACTTACCCACAACGCGGACGGCACGATTGAGACCATTAGTCCGTATATCGAGTAAGAGAATGCGCCCCCGACAGGATCGGGACAGCATTAAAAAATAAGGAGTGAGTAGTAACCGGTACTGGTTGAACTCACTCCTTAATTTTTTTCCGGGCTGAATAGAGATTTAATCTTCGACCTTTCCCGACTTCCCCTCCAGGCTATGGCGTTTTGTCGAAAACTATGCGGGCTTACGCGCAGGGAATATTCAACTCTTCAATTCTTCAATTCTTCAACTCTTTCTCCTCAGGAACATGTATCCGCACACGCCCGAAACAATTGACGCGGCGAGGATGCCGATCTTGGAGTCGATGAGATAATCGGAGGAAGTTCCGAAGGCAAGTGTTGTGATGAAGAGCGACATGGTGAAGCCGATGCCGCCCACCATTCCCAGGCCAAATATGGTTCTGAAGTTTACATCTTTGGGGAGCGTCGCCCACTTGAGTTTGACGAATAGCCAGGACATGCCGAAAATCCCAAACGTCTTACCAAGTACCAGTCCAAAAAATACACCCAACGTAACAGGTGTCATAAGGTCATCCGCTGAAATGTCCTGCAATGATATGCCGGCGTTTGCCAGGGCAAAGATGGGCATTACTACGAAGAGCGCTATGGGGCGCAGTGCATGCTCCAGGCGTTGTAACGGTGTGTCTGCCGATCGTGTCAGGCTCTTTATCTTTTCTATGGCGTCCACCTGATCGGGCTCAAGAATGGACACATCGTTGGGTTTGATGCTTTCGAATTCACGCACGTAGCCTCTGAGCTGTGCGGTGAAGCTGACTTCATTGATCTTGGTACGAGCAGGTATGGCCAGCGCTGCGAGAACGCCCGCTACCGTTGCGTGTACGCCCGACAACAGGAACGCAAGCCACAGCCCTCCAATGCCGACGATGCCATACAATGTTGTGTTACGGACGCCCAGGTAGTTGGCCGTAAGCAACACTGCCATGAAGCCTGCACCGATAGCCAGGTTATCCAGCGAAATATCAGATGAATACTTGATGGCGATCACGAGCACAGCGCCCAAATCATCGGCAATGGCCAGCGTGGTGAGGAATATGCGGGCAGCGTTCGGCACGCGTTTGCCCAGGAGCGAGAGCACAGCCAGCGCGAAGGCGATATCTGTAGCCATAGGGATACCCCATCCTCCTTCGCCGGGCGAATGGTAATTTATGGCAACATAAATTATTGCAGGCAGCACCATCCCACCCAATGCTGCTGCAAGCGGTAGTAATGCGTTGCGGAGATTGGACAACTCGCCGCCAATCATCTCCCGCTTCATTTCCAGGCCCACGAAAAAGAAAAACATGGCCATCAACCCGTCGTTGATCCAGTCGTGCAGCGACTCGGAAACCTCATATCCCGCAAGCCGAATGGAGAATTCCAATTCCCAGAAACGGTGGTAGGCACCACTCAGCGGCGAATTGGAAAGGATTACCGCGGCCGCTGTACAAACCAGCAACACAACGCCAGAAGAAGATTCCTCATGGATAAACCTCTGAAAGGGACGCAGGAATTTGTCGATACGCTCAGCTGCCATGGTGTACGCGATTGCCGCCCCAAATTGGAAAAAGCCGGGCGATTATCCGCAACACAATAGTTTCAACGGATGACCCGGACATGAAAAGAATTCCCCCAGCCTGCGCTAGGTATAATTCCGGATAAGGCTGGCCAGCACCAGGGAATACAAAAAGTGGGTCCAACACGGTTCCTCGCGCTATTAGTCATTCTGACGAACCCTAAAGCCGGCCGACCGGCCTCATAACATTAATATCCCTTTATAGTAGTCGGTTCAATTATTCGTTCTACCTTTGTCAATTATTATAACACTATCACATTTTAATGAACACAGGAACAGTAAAATTCTTTAATGAATCCAAAGGATTCGGATTTATTAAGGACGACCAAACGGGAAAAGAGTACTTTGTACACGCTTCCGGCCTTATTAATCCGATCAAGGAGAACGACGAAGTTACCTTCGAAGTAAGAGAAGGCAAAAAGGGATTAAATGCAGTTAATGTTAAACTATCGTAGTTGACATATCAGAACATTTAGTTTGCAAACCCCGACGGTGTCGGGGTTTTTTTATTTCCTGACCCCACTCCCTAAGAAAATTTTTTGCCCGGCCTTTAAAACCTCCCGGCCGTTTTGTACGTTTGTTTAACCAAATGGTTAAATCAAATGGTTAAGTCGGATATTGGAACCGAAAAAGTGATTCTGGAGGCTGCAAAGCGGGTTTTTCACGAACGTGGACTAGCCGGCGCGCGGATGCAGCAGATTGCCGACGAAGCGGGCATAAACAAGGCCCTCCTCCACTACTACTTCCGCAACAAGGAACAGCTCTTCAAGGCAGTATTCACGGATGCCTTCGCCCAGGTAATTCCTCAGATCAATGAAATATTCGATGCGGATCAACCGCTTCTCGACAAGATCCGAACCTTCGCCGTACGCTATACCACCCTTCTGATGGAAAACCACTACCTCCCGGGGTTCATCATCCAGGAAATCAACAACAATCCCAATTTCGCAGCCGAATACCTGACGCCCGAACGAAGGCCCAATCCGCAAAAGCTCCTCAGCCAGATTCGGGAGGAGGTGGAGGCAGGAAGGATTAGGCCAGTCGAACCGCTGCAGCTCGTGGTGAACCTGCTCGGGCTATGCCTCTTCCCTTTCATCGCCGCGGAAATGATCCGGCATGTAACCGGCATGTCGAAAGCACAATACCAGCGCTTCCTTGCAGAACGACAAAAGCATATCCCTGAATTCGTCATTAACGCCATAACACCGTGAAAACGCTTTTCCACCCTACCCTTGTGCTGCTGACCTTGACCTTGGTCGCCTCCATTCCGCTCCATGCACAGGATGCACTGGGACTACAGGAGTGTTACCGGCTCCTTGAACAGAACTATCCGCTCATGAGACAGAAGGATTTGCTCACCCGGCGAACGGAACTCACCCAGGAGTCCATCCGGAAAACGTTCCTTCCCCAGGCAAGCCTCAACGCCCAGGCAACATGGCAATCCGACGTACCACACGTACCGGTATCGCCCCCGGGCAGCGATCTCCCCATCCCCAACAAGGATCAGTACCGTGCTACGCTGGATGTTACCCAACTGGTGTACGACGGCGGGGCAGTCCGGAATTCCATCGATGCCGAGAAGCTTATTGCGCAGGCAGACCAACAGCAGGTCGAGGTTGCCATACACCACGTAAAACGCCGCCTGAACCAGGCATACTTTACGGTTCTGCTGCTCCAGGAAACTGACCGACTTCTTTCCCTGGCCGAACAGAACTTGTTGACCCAGCTTAGAGAAGTTCGGTCGGCGATCCGGAACGGGACCGCCATCCCCTCTACCGCCGATATCCTCCAAGCTGGCATCCTGAAGACCCGCCAGCAGCGGTTTGAGAATCGGGCCGACCGCGACGCCGCGCTGCAGACACTGAGCGACCTCATTGGCGTCCAGATCGACACCAGCACCGTACTGCAACGTCCGGAAGTGGAGGCACAATTCACAGGCTCGCTCGCAAGGCCGGAACTCAGCCTATACGCAATTCAACAACAACACGTTGACGCCACTTCGCGCGTCATCGGAGCCTCCAACACACCCAAGCTTTCCCTATTCGCACAAGGCGGATACGGAAACCCAGGACTAAACTTGCTGGACAATACCTTTCAACCCTTTTTCATGGGCGGCGTCCGCCTTTCGTGGACGATACTGGACTGGAGCCGGGTAAACGACCAACAACAAGCCCTCCTGATAAGAAAAGATCTCATCGACACGGAACGAGAGGCATTCGAACTTAATACAAATACAGAGCTGAATCGACAGCGGGCCGAAATTGAAAAACTCACACAGCTGCTGCGCACGGATGAAGAAATCATTGCACTGCGCACCCGTGTAGCCCGCACAGCGCGCACCCAGTTGCAAAACGGCACGCTTACCGCGTCGGAATACCTCATCGAAGAGAACGCATTGAACGAAAGCATGATTACCCGCTCCGTTCACGAGATACGGCTGCTTCAGGCGCATGCAGATTACAGGATCATTCAGGGCATTACAGAATAATAGACAACAACTGTTATGACTACCCATAAACACTTTGTAACCGGGCTCATCATGGCCACCTTATTTCTGACTTCCTGCGACAACGACAATGGAAAGGCCGATGGCTATGGCAACTTTGAAGCTACAGAGATCACCGTCTCGGCGGAGGCCACTGGGAAACTGATGGCATTCGATGTGGAAGAAGGAGACCGCCTCACGGAAGGTCAGGTCGTCGGCTACGTCGACACGGTCCAGCTCTCGCTGAAGAAGGCTCAACTTCTGGCTTCGCGACAAAAGATTACGGCCAGCTCAGCCAGTGTCCTTTCCCAGATCGACGTGTACCGTGAGCAGGAACGCACACTTAACGTCGAGCGAGATCGCATTCTCCGCCTGCTGGCGGACAGCGCCGCGACGCAAAAGCAACTCGACGACGTCGAGGGCAGGCTGAGCGTGCTGCGGCGTCAGATCGCCAGCGTCCGGGCGCAAAACGCTTCCGTACTCTCCGAACTGGAAAGCCTCGAGGCCCAACTCGCACAACTCGACGACCAGATCCGGAAGAGCATCATCGCCAATCCCCAGACCGGCACCGTGTTGATCAAGTACGCCGAACCAGGCGAAGTGACTTCATTCGGGAAGCCGTTGTACAAACTCGGGAAGCTCGACGACATGATCCTCCGAGTATATGTCAGCGAAGTGCAACTTCCCTCGGTGTCCATTGGCGAACAAGTAGACGTGCGAATTGACGACGGAGAAGGCATGCGCACGTTACCCGGCACGATCACCTGGGTATCCTCCACCGCGGAGTTTACGCCCAAAGTGATCCAGACCAAAGAAGAACGCGTCAACCTTGTGTACGCAGTCAAGGTGCATGTGAAAAATGATGGCGCGCTAAAGATTGGGATGCCGGGGGAGATGTGGTTGAGATAGGCGAGTGTTGAAGTGTTCGATAGTGCATATCATAGAAAAAGTCATCATGGAAATAGAGGTTGAAAACATCTCAAAATCATTCGGCGACGTTCGGGCGCTGGACCGCGTGACGTTTGACGTGAAGGCGGGGGAATTGTTTGGGTTGATCGGGCCCGACGGGGGAGGCAAGACAACACTGTTCCGTATCCTGACCACCCTGATCCTTCCAGACTCGGGTCATGCTGTCGTCGCCGGGCATCCCATCACGGACTACCGCGCGATACGGCGCTCCGTGGGGTACATGCCCGGACGATTCTCCCTCTACCCGGACCTCTCCGTGGAAGAGAACCTCAAGTTCTTTGCTTCGATATTCGGCACGACAGTAGAAGAAAACTACGACCTTATTCGCGACATCTACGTTCAGATCGAACCTTTTCGAAAGCGTCGCGCCGGCGCCCTTTCCGGTGGCATGAAACAGAAACTTGCCCTCAGTTGCGCGTTGATACACAAGCCGCGCGTACTGTTCCTCGACGAACCCACCACGGGGGTCGACCCCGTATCGCGCAAGGAATTCTGGGAGATGCTTCGCCGCCTACGGCAGGATGGAATGGCCATACTTGTATCCACCGCCTATATGGATGAAGCTTCCCTGTGCGACCGGGTGGCACTGATACAGCAAGGGAGGATCCTGACGACGAACACGACGGCAAACATTACCACGACTTTCGGTCGGCCGCTCTTCGCCCTCCGCACGCGGAACATTTACAAGGTGACGCAGGACGTACAGGAGTATGCATATACGCGTAGCATTTATCCATTCGGGGAACACCTGCATTATACAGACAAGCGGGAGAAGCCCGACCCGGATGAACTCCGCACCTTCCTGCTGAATAAGGGACATCGCGATATCGAGGTATCGATTATTGAACCGACCATCGAAGACGCATTCATGGAACTGGCTGAAAAAGAAAGTTGACCCTACGCACGATGACTGCTTCCGAACCAATAATTTCAGTAGAAGGCCTGACGAAAAAGTTCGGCTCCTTCACCGCCGTCAACGCCATCAGCTTCCAGGTGATGAGAGGGGAAATCTTCGGATTCCTGGGTGCAAACGGAGCGGGAAAGACGACTGCCATGAAAATCCTCATAGGCATCAGCCGTCCTACCTCGGGCAAAGCTACTGTTGCAGGATACGACATCTACAAGGACACAGAGCAGATCAAGAAAAGCATTGGGTACATGAGTCAGCGCTTCTCCTTGTACAACGACCTCACCATCCGGGAAAACATAGAATTTTTCGGAGGGATCTACGGCCTCACCACCCGGGAGATCCGCGACAAAGCCGAAGCGCTCGTTGAGAAACTCGGCTTGCGCGACAAGTTCAACCGTCCGATCAGCGACCTGCCCCTGGGTTGGAAACAGAAACTGGCGTTTTCGGTCGCATTGCTGCACGACCCAAAGATCATCTTCCTCGACGAACCTACGGGCGGTGTCGATCCCGTAACGCGACGCATGTTCTGGAACATGATCTACGAAGCCGCCTATCGCGGCGTCACCATCTTCGTCACAACCCACTACATGGACGAAGCTGAATATTGCGATCGCGTCTCCATGATGGTTGACGGCAAGATCGAAGCACTGGATTCACCGGCGCGATTGAAAGAAATGTATGGCGTGAACTCAATGAACGATGTGTTCCTTAGGCTCGCAAGGAATCAAACCCGGGCAGAAATCGCATGAAAGGTTTCATCATCAAGGAATTCTTCCACATTTTCCGCGACAGAAGGTCGTTGATCATTCTCTTCGGAATGCCGATCGTGCAGATCCTGTTGTTCGGCTTCGCCATCACCAATGAGATCCGCAACGTCAACATAGCCATTCTCGATAAAGCACGCGACGCATCATCTGAACGCATCGTTGAAAAGATGCTCGCGTCAGGTTATTTCATCATCGACAGCTACCTGGAATCGGAAAACGAAATTGAATCCATATTTCGGCAGGGTAAGATAAAAGCCGTTGTGGTTTTCGGACCCAACCTCGAACGGAACCTCGGCGCGGGCGATACAGGAGCCGTCCAGGTCATCGCAGATGCTACCGATCCGAACACGGCGAATACCATTGCAAGTTACGCTGCTTCTGTTGTTCGCGACTACCAGGCGGAGATCAACCCCGACGTTGCCTTGCCACTTCAGATCATACCGGAAGTCAGGATGGTGTACAACCCTGAACTCAAGGGCGTGTTCATGTTTATCCCCGGTACCATGACCATCATTCTGATGCTGGTTTCGGCCATGATGACTTCCATATCGATAGCTCGCGAAAAAGAAACGGGCACCATGGAAGTGCTTCTGGTATCCCCACTCAAGCCGGTCCAGGTTGTGGCAGGCAAAGTACTCCCGTACATCCTTCTGGCTTCCATCAATGCCGCGGTTATCCTTCTTCTCGGCTATTTTGTGTTTAAAATGCCTATGCAGGGCAGCCTGATTGCGCTTCTGGGTACCACACTCCTGTTTATCATAACAGCCTTGTCATTGGGGATACTGATCTCCACCGTAGCACATACCCAGCAGATGGCCATGATGATCTCGCTTATGGGGCTCATGCTCCCCACCATCATGCTGTCGGGTTTCGTATTCCCGGTCGACAGCATGCCCTGGCCCCTTCGGGTTTTGAGCAACGTGATCCCGGCCAAGTGGTTCATCCTTATTCTTAAGGGTCTTATGTTGAAAGGGGTTAGCATCACCTACTTGTGGAAAGAGGTTTTGATCCTGGTGCTCATGACTGTCGCCCTGATCGGACTGAGTGTAAAGAAATATGCAATCCGTCTAGCCTGACCGGTTATGAAAACGATCTATCACCTGCTCAGAAAAGAATTCCGGCAAATCTTCCGGAATCGCGCGATGCTGCCGATACTCTTCGTCATGCCGGCCGTGCAGTTGCTGGTGCTGTCCTTTGCAGCAACATTCGAGGTGAGGAACATTCGCCTGCACATCGTAGACAATGATCAGTCGACATTCTCCCGGGAGCTGACAAACAAGTTTCTTGTTTCCGATCATTTCACGCTCACCGGGGTTTCATTTTCCGGAAAGGTTGCCACCGACGACATGCAGCGTTACAACACCGACGTCATCCTGCACATCCCGGCCCACTTCGAACGCGACCTTGTGCGGAACCAGCAAGCTCAACTGTTACTGGCCATTAATGCCATCGACGGTGCTGCGGCTGCGGTAGAGAATGTATACGCGACTTCGATCATCCAGGATTTCAACGAAAACATCCGCATCCGGATGGCAGACGAAGTGCCATTGACTTCCAGCCGCCCGAAAGTATTTTCCGTCAGCCAGTCGTTTTGGTTCAATCCTGAACTCGATTACAAGACTTTCATGGTTCCGGGCATACTCGTACTACTGATCACCATGATCGCAGTATTCCTGGCGGGGATGAACATCGTGCGCGAAAAGGAAATCGGCACACTGGAACAAATCAACGTCACGCCGATAAAGAAACACCAGTTCATCATCGGTAAACTTCTCCCCTTCTGGCTGCTGGCGCTTGTTGAATTGGGATTGGGGCTGCTCATGTGCTGGATCATCTTCGGCATCGGCGTGGCCGGTAGCATTTGGCTAATCTTTCTCTTCGCCTCGGTCTACCTTCTTGTGGTATTGGGCATCGGGTTTTTCATTTCCAATTTTGCCAACACCCAGCAGCAGGCCATGTTTCTGTCATGGTTCTTTATGGTGATCTTTATCCTCATGAGCGGCCTCTTTACGCCGATCGAAAGCATGCCATCGTGGGCTCAGGTCATTACAGAGTTCAATCCCGTACGCTACTTTGTAGAAGTTATGCGTATGGTTATGTTGAAAAGTGCCGAGCTGTCCGACATCCTTCCCCAACTTACCCGACTTTTGGTCTATGCCCTGGTGATGAACGGTCTGGCCGTGGCAGGGTATAAGAAGGTAGCATGAACCTACCTTGAAAATAAATCTCCAAAAACCGCGTTAGTGCTGAGACTGGCTCCCGGGTTCTAAAATCATTTTCGCCGAAGTGTAATCTCCGGGCCGGAAAATGACACTAATGGGAGCACAAGCCCACACCCCCATGCTCAAAAGCTATTTCACCCTCGCCTTGCGGAACCTTCTGAAGAGGAAAGTCTACTCCTTTATCAACATTGCTGGACTTTCCATCGGAATGGCCGTTTGTCTCGTGATCCTCAGGTACGTCGACTTCGAGTTGAGCTTTGACCGGTTCCACGAGAACGCAGAACACATCTACCGCACCACCAAATCCTATTACCAGAATGGTGAGTACCGTGGTACCGGAATCATTTCCGGATATGCAGAAGGGCCCTCGTTGTTGGCCGACCTGCCCGAAGTAAAGGCCTATGTCCGAACCCATCCCATGTACGGTGGGGCGGTGGTGACGTACGAGGGTGATGGTGAGCCGGCGGTCTTTTTTGAAGAAAATATGCAATTCGCCGACTCCACGTTCTTTGATGTTTTCACCTATCCTGTGGCGGCTGGCGACCTGAGCAGTGCCCTCGATGATCCGAATTCGGTGGTAATGACGAGGGAGGTTGCGGACAAATACTTTGGCGCAGGTGCCGACGCCCTGGGTAAGACAGTACAGGTTTCCGGGGGTTGGGCCAACGGTATGTACACCGTCACAGCGGTGTTGGAGGAGGTTCCCCAAAACTCCCACTTTGTTTTTGATTTGATCTTTCCTATCCACAACCTCCTGCAAAACCCGCAGTACACTGAAGATGACGGATGGGGTTGGAACAATTTTGTGACGTATATCCAACTACACCCGGGCGTAGATGTGAAGGGATTGGAATCCAAACTGGCTGCCTTCGTTCAGAAATATCGCGGGGAGAGTCTGGCTCAATCGAACGGGAAGCTTGAACTCAAAATGCAACCGATCCTGGACATTCATTTGAGTCCGGGCCTTGACTATGAGTCGAGCGCTACCATCAGCCCCAACGCCGTCTATTTTTTTGTTGTCATTTCGATATTCATTCTCGCCATCGCGTGGATAAATTATATCAACCTTTCTACCGCCAGGGCAATGGAACGCGCCCGCGAAGTGGGTATCAAGAAAGCATTGGGCGTGTTCCGGAAACAGCTGATCACGCAGTTCGTAGTTGAGTCCGTCCTGGTTAATCTTATTGGCGTGACGGTCGCGGTTCTTGTCGCCATCGGCTTGCTCCCCGTCCTGGAGGGAATTGTCGGCAAGGAACTCTCCTTCGATTTCTCCGACTACCGGCTTTGGTTGATCCTTCTGGCCATGTTTGTCGTGGGCTCCCTGGTATCAGGTGCATATCCCGCCTTTGTGTTGTCGTCGTTCAACACCGTGGAAGTAATAAAGGGGAAAGTCGAGAGCGTGACTGGTGGGTTTTCGCTGCGCAAGGTGTTGGTTGTATTCCAGTTTGCCGCTTCGTTGATCCTTATCGCCGGAACGTTTGCGATATACCGGCAGGTGATGTACATGCAGAATCAGGACAAGGGCCTGACCATGGAACAGATGCTTGTCGTCAACGGACCGAAAGTAATCGAGGGTGATAACCGAAAGGAACGGCTGATCACCCTCAAGCACACGCTGGCAGAAATTCCGGGCGTGCGCAGTGTGGCGACGTCAGGTGCGATACCGGGCGGCGGCTACAACTGGGGAACGGGGATCCGAAGGGATGGTGCGCCGCGGGAAGAAGACCGGACCGGCAGCATTGTATGGATTGATCCCGACTTTATCCCAACCTATGGCATTACGATTCTCTCGGGCCGAAACTTCAATCCCGCTATACGGTCCGACATGGAATCCGTGCTGATCAATGAGGCGTCGCTGAAAGCGTATGGCCTCGGCGACGCGGAAGAGGCCCTATCGCACCGCCTCGTTCTCGGCGGTGGCGATACGGTAAACATTCTCGGCGTCTTAAAGAACTATCATTGGAATTCGCTCAAAACTGAACATACACCGTGGCTGTTCAGGGCAGATACCGTTGCTGGCCGCTCCATATCCCTCCTGCTCGGAGGCGGTGTTCCTTTCAACGAAGTCGTGAACAAGGTGGAGACAGCATTCAAAGACGCGTTTCCCGGAAATCCTTTCAACTACCAGTTCCTAGACGATTTCTTCAATGCGCAATACAAGGCAGAGCAACAGTTTGCAAAGATCTTCAGCTTTTTTGCCGTGCTCGCCATCTTTATCGCGTGTCTTGGACTATGGGGACTGGCGTCATTTACGACGACGCTGAAGCTAAGAGAGATAGGCATCAGGAAAGTGCTCGGCGCAAGCGCCACCAGTATTGTCTCCCTCCTGTCGTGGCAATTCTGCAGACTCGTGCTTGTCGCAAGCGTAATAGCCATCCCGCTGACGTGGTATGGAATCGACTCGTGGCTTGACAACTTTGCGTTCCGAACGAATCTGGCGTGGGATCTTTTTGTAGTCCCTGTGGCCATCCTCACGTTCCTTGCGCTCGGTACAGTAAGCGTTCAGATTATTCGTGGCGCGAGCGTTAACCCCGCCCGCGTCCTAAGATCAGAGTAAGTTGTTATTCAATCTTCAATTCTTCAACTCTTCAATCTTACTCACCAGCTCCTCGTCACCCATCACCGCATAACGCGGTCTTGGGTGCGCGGCGCTGAACACCGACAGCGTCGCGCGGTCTTCTACGGTTACGAACCCTTCGTCAATCTCGCCGTGATCGTTAGTTACCGCATCCAGGGACAGGTTAAGGTGCTTTGCAAGAAATCGATAGGCGCCTTTCCGTTTATTAAACCCATAATCATGGCCTTCATCGGGAAGGTGAAGGTTTTCAACGTTTGATGCGGCTTCGTACAAACCGTACACCCGCTTGATGTAGGGATATTCAACATCGGGGGTATTGTGGGTCCAGTCCTTACCGCATGAAATCAGCAACATTGGTCGGGGCGCTGCGAGCGCAGCGATCTCCACGTTATTGGTTTGATGGTCGGGACTCTTGTGTATCGGCATACCGCTCTCGCACACGCAGCCTCCAAAGAAGTGCGCGGAGACCATCACGACAGGCACAGAAACCTTCACTCGGGGGTCTATGGCTGTGAGGAGAAACGTCTGTGTACCGCCTCCTGATTCTCCGGAGACAGCCACGCGCTCCGGATCCGCGCCGGGCAGGGTCAGCATGAAATCGAGCGCCCGCCTGCTGTTGTGAAGCTGGAGTGTGAGTGCGTGAGAAAATTTATGGTTGCACTGGTCGGAGTCGCCCATGCCAACCATGTCATAGGCCAACACAAGGCAGCCCATTCGTGCCAACGTTGCACAGCGCCGCTGAACATAGTCAGAGAATTTCGCATCGCGCCCGTGACCGTGAGGAGACAGCACTACGGGATAGGATTCGCGCACTTCAGTAGGGCGGTACAAGTTTGCCGTCACAAAAATACCGGGCAGGCTTTCGAAGTATACGTTCTCCACGGTATATCCATCGTGAATCCGCTTGCTGTGGACGACGGGGTTGAGCGGCGTATTTCGCGGAAAGTCGTCAACACCAGAACCTTCCAGTATCCCCCTTCTTATGCGTGCTGCCCGCTTTTCCCACCCTTGCTGATCGCTATAGGTAGACGCGAAACGGTCAAGGGCGGCATTTCCCTCCGCTTCTGTCCAGTAGTTTCCCTGGCATAACATTGTCGTGTCAATGCCTTGGGCAGAAACGGAGACGGTCATGCCGGAGGATAAAGTAGCGAATACGAAAACGCAAGCGGAGCAAGGAAGGACGCGCATGACCCTGGGAGTTTCTGATAAATATAGGAACACGCAGGGAATGATAGTAAGCGGTGCCCGATGATCGCCTGTTATATCAACACAGGCGGTCTTTTGAGCAAAATATCCGCAAGTTCTGGTGGCCCGCTAAAATGCGTCCCGATAAAGTCGTCCATTTCGCCGAGGGTCTCTTCAGACAGCAGTGCAGCGATCTCATCCATGGCTGCGAGAGAAACGGCGAACGGCATGTCGTGCACCACCAGCTTTTTCCCGGAGCATTGTGCCACAATTTGATACTCGGGGGTGGTGGTAATGGGTGTGTCTTTGATGAGGCACTGGGCAATCCATTCGTCCACAGGAGCATCCTGGAGTTTCTCCCGCCGGGTAGCGAACCGGCCGTGGCGTGCAAAATATTCCGTCATGCGTTGACGCGACGTTTCACTCAGCGCTGCGTTGAGCGAAGCCGAGCATGCAAGGCAGATGGCATACTCAAATATGATCTCGCTTGTACCCAGTTCGGGGACCTGCCGCACAGCCTTCTCGATGAAGTAGGGAAAGCCTTCGCCCAAAAGCTCGGCATTACACACCATACACCGCTCATGCGGAGCACCGGTATCGGAAGAAAAAAGAAAAGATGGAATATCGATCTCTCGTTGCATGGATTCTTATTCACGAAGTTCACCGCTAAGATAGCCAACAAGCGGAAGTTTTTGCGGATGCGGACTCAGGGAAGTATCGCTTCCTTGTCGGGTACCCGCTGCTCACGCATACTACCGTTGCGTTCAGCCGTCCTTGCAGGTACTTTAGCAGCAATAATTCTGCCCCATTTAATCCTACCCCAAACCCGTTCGTGAACGTAGTAGATGATAACCTTGGTTATAAGTTCAAATCCCCCGATAGCAAAGGCGCTGATCCACATTCCGGTGACAAAGTACGAGATCACAATGGTATCCATCGTACCGAAGAAGCGCCATGAAATACCCTTGACGAGACTGCGTGCGTGTGTAGGTCCTACACCATGAATGCGGCCGAAGGGGATAACGTTCCACATCCGTTCGTGGAGATAGTACAACGCGATCTTCGTCATCACCTCCACCAAACCGATCTTCACCGCGACGGAGAACGTCCCGGTGACAATATAGGCCAGCAAGATGGTGTCCATCGTTGCTGTTATACGCCAGGTAACGCCTTTCGTCACACTCCTCCAATGGGAGTCCGTCATGAATACATTACCCGGCTGCCTCGAATGCATGAGGCAAAGAAAAAAAATAAAATTTAGATAATCTATATAATTAGTAGACTTTTGACAAAGGCGGGTTAGAATACGCTATTCCGCCGTTTTCGGCAGGGAACGCCGTCTACTTGGAAAGCGGGGTATAGAGGCTCTTCATCAGTTCATTCTGTGCCTTCATGATCTGGTCGAGGGGCAACCCCAAGTCCTTGTGGTACAGCTTGTAGATCAGCTGCCATTCCTTTTTGTCCATAAAACCGTCTGCGTTGGCAATAATGCACATCCATGCAATACACCGGATTTGAAGCGCCTTGTCCAGACGTTTCAGCCCTTCGACGATTTCCTTGTATATAGCTTCCGGCGTCCTGCCGGCCAGCGCGGCAACCTCTCTGTTGAATCCGGTTTCCGAGAAACCTTCAAGGCGGACCATTTGCCGGCCAATGGCCACCTCGCGCTCACTCGTCTGGGTATCCGCTTGGATCAGAACGAAGTACAGCTTGGCGAGAACCGACATGTGCTTCATGGCAATAGCATGTAATAAAATGTTATCCTTTTCAAAACAATGCCAGGATGAAAATCCGGCTAAACACTAAAAAACAGCCGCTGAGGGTTTACAGGCAGTCCCAATCTTGAATCCCTTTTCCATTTTTGGAATAATGAACATTCGCCACGAAGTCAGATTTTTGCCCGTTTTTGACAAAAATACATCGCAGAAAGCAAACTTTCTCAATGGAATCAGGGATTTGATTCGGCGGTACCTCAATCACAATTCATTGTAAGCGAGGCTGTTACCAGGAAGGTTACATCGCAGCAAAAGGATGCGACATCTGTGATAAGGGTTTTAACGGTGCGGGTGCACCTTTGGGGTACAATTCAATTGACCGTAATGCCAGTTATCTTATGAGCCTGCAAACCATCATACTGTTATCCTGCGCATTCACGGCAATTGGCTTGATCGTGTTTATAGTTGGTGTAATCAGTCACCGCAGGAGCCTGGATGAAGGAAAGCATAATGGCTAATTCCATTATGCTTTCTCACCCGGGTCGATCTCATCGCGACAACTCGTAAGCAACCACTTTATTGGCGGAGAAGGCAGGGACCAGGAGCAGGTTCTGCTCGGGAATATAGTCTATGTCGGCCGCATTGGCGCCTGCGTCACGAGTATCCAGCAGCAGGTGCTTGGTGCCGTCAGCCTCTACCAGGTGGACCATGCCATCCCAGGTCGATACCAGATAGGCTCCGTCGCCAACGGCCTCTATGCCGTCGGGGTGTTCAATACCCTCTGCCTTTACTGTAATCTCCTTGGTCTGCAGGTCGATGGCATTGAGTGTACCGGCATTCCAACTCGCCATTAGAAGTGCGCCACCATCGGCGAGCAAACCGTTGGGGCCGTCAACATCCTCCATCCAGATCGTCAACTCCTCCCCGCTGATCCGTACGATCAAACCGGCATTGGAATCACTGACGTATACGTCGCCATTTGCCGCTACGGTAACATCATTAAGAAATGAAGCCCCTTCAACGGGATACGACTTCACAATGCTTCCGGCGTCGACGTCGATCTCGACCACCCTGTCAATGTCAGTAACAAATAGCCTGTTGCCCCGGATGCCCAATCCCTTCGGAGCGTCGAGACCGGTCACCCACTTCAGGTCGGTGATGGTTCCATCGATACTGATCCGCGAAATGAAACCGTTGCCGTCCTTTTCGTCGGGCACGCCGTCAATGTTGGAAACGTATATAACATTTCGTTCCGCGTCATAGAGGACCGACTCGCAGGTTGTCAACAAAGTGTCGGTCTCCCACTTTTGTGTTAACGATGGCGAAGTAGCTTCTTCCGAAGCTTCCGCGGTTTCTTTCTTCGTGTTCCGGCAGCTGAATACCAGAAACGTCATTGCGAAAAGAACAAACAGGAAGTTTTTCATGTGATTGGTTGGTTGTTGGATCAAACAGTGCTAAGATACAAAAGGAATTTTCGTACTTTCGACCAAATTCCGAGCAGCGGTACACCCGCTTACGAAAAAATATCTACTTTTCACGTTGTAATTTTTTCTACAGGCAACACAAGACCCTGAAAGAGTCCTCCAACGCACTTTTTTAACCCAGGTGCTAGGTGTTTTTGCCCATAAAAATTGTGAAAAACGCCTATGCGGCGACACGGTGACCCCTAGCCCCAGCATTGCGGATACCACATGAAATGTCAACCTTTCGGTACCGGAATCCGGTATGCCGTTACCTGTCAAACCACGACCTAAAAGACACTCTCATGAACGTTAAGGAAGTACAGATCGGCAGACCTGTCGTATTGCACAGAATCGACGTTGAGTTGCACACCGGCCATCGCCTCAATTATCTGATCTCTCCGGAAGTAAGAGACTGGATGGAAGAGTGGGTGGCTGCAGGCCCCTTCGATTCTGTACCGGCAGCAGACTGCTTTCTCATTTTCTCAGCCGTACCCGACCGCACTGTATTCGTACGAATGCAGGACATCAGGAAGGTTACCATTCACCGAACCGCGACCCGGGCTGTCGTCGGCCTGGGTCCCCGTGGCATTCCCGTGACGCCCGGCGCCCCCGTGGTCCTCCGGCTTAAGGACCGCGGCAAGACGCTCGTATTCCACAGACTTGACCGGGAACACAGCACGATCGAGATCAATGAAGTCAACCTGTGGCAGCCATTTTTCTTCAAATCGGGCTTCCTGCATTTCCAGGAACTCAATGGCGCGAGCCACTACATCCCTGTGGGAAGCATCACCACCCTTGACGTCGACAGCCAACTCGTGATTCCCTCCGACCCATGGCCGCTGAAGGAGTCCCCGAGTGAGAATTAGGGGACGCACGTCTTGGTTTGGTTGCTTTTATCTGTAAATTATGGGTGACCTCGCCTTAGCCGCCTCACGGACTGTAGTTTGATGGGATTATCCATTTAAACTCCATAGTCATGATCGACCAACTAAAAAAGCTTGTGGAAAATTACGCAGGCGACGCTGTCATCCGTAACACGGAAGTTCCGGATGAAAAGAATGCTGAAGCAATCGATGCAATCTCATCCGGGATTGAAGAAGGACTGCAGAATGAAGTGCGACAGGGAAAGTATGAGCAATTTATTTCTATGTTTCAGGGAGGGCAATCACTATCAGGCAGCCCGGCCGTTTCCGGCGTCATGAACAGCGTAGTGGCGAACCTGTCGTCGCGATTGGGTCTTTCCCCTCAGGTTTCACAATCCATCGCCGCCAGTCTTATCCCGATGGTGATGAACGGTCTCGTCAACAAGACCAACGATCCTGACGATAACGATTTTGACTTGCAGGATATGCTGACATCATTTTCCGGCAAGGAAGGCCTCAACGTGAATGATCTTCTCGGAAAATTATCAGGGGGATCAAAGGCCGGTGGAGTTGGCGATATGATCGGAAAAATCTTTGGCAACAAGTAGTCTCCACATATTAGGCACTCAACCTAAAACCGATGAGTAGGGATCTCCGCATGGAATGTGTGTGACCTTGATATCGCCGACGATCGGCTTCAGCCAGGGTACCACCCATTCCATGCCGGGCTCTTCACTCAGCACATGCCCTAAAACGATCAATGCAGTAGGCATACCCATAGCACGAGCATCGCGGATGTACTCTGTTGTTTCCCATTCATTCACCTCGCCACAGATCAGCACGTCAGGTTTTTGACTTTTCATTACGGCGAGATGTGACCTCCCCCCGGAAGCACCGGGCATGATCGCCACCCGTCGGCACAGATGACCGGGCTCACCCACGACTTTCACGCTGCTGACCCCCAGTCGGTCCTTTGCGTGCCGGACAATATCTTCAAGCCGCGTTTCCGGGAGGGTAATTGCCGGAGACGACTCCACATAATATTGCTCCCATCCGAGCTTCTGCAAGACACCCATGCGTACCCCATCTGGCCGATGACGGTGCAGGTAATCGTGAAAACGCCATACGGCGATCCCGTGCTCGCGTAACAAGCCGGCTTTGTAACGGTAAACCTCATCGTCGCCAAAGAAGTTGGTTTCATCGAGGTGGTTGTAAAACGTTGGCTCATGTGCGATGATAAAGTTTGAATCCAGGGAGACACACTTCTTGATTACATCGACAGTAGCGAACATTGTCGTGACAATGCCTTTCACAACCTGATCGCCATTCCCTGATTTAAGTGTATCAACCGTCTGGGAAAGCGCGCCGCCGGGGATCTTTGCAACAATCCGATCGATCACTTGTTGTACTGTTAGCGCCGTGCGTTTCGTCGGCGCGGAAAACGGTACGGAAGGAACTACAGCGGCCCCTACGGCGGTCGCCATGGTGCCAATGAACTTGCGGCGGTGCATGGCTGATGGGTTAATGCAATTCATATAATTAAATGAGTAAGATCAATGTCGTGATATCGTAGACAATCTGCGGCTAACATCCCAGGGCAGTATTCAGCTTGTCGAGCAACGCAGATATCTTTTGCTTTGGGTCACCCTCTCCCAACGTTTCGATCGGAAGATATCCCTTGTATCCGGATTCCTGAATAATGGCAACAATTCTGGAGATATCCGCTTCAACTTCCTCGCCCGCGACAAACAGTTTCTCCTTGACCTGCCAGTTGACGGCGTAGGCCGCCGTCTTGTGGATTTCATCGTAGGCATCGCCCGTCCGGTAGCTGCCCGTGTCCAGTATCAATCCAAACCAGGGAGAATCGATTCGATCCAGGATTTCAATTGCCTGGTCAGCAGTGGCAATAAAGTCATTGTGATTTTGTATTCCCACAACTACCCCATGCGACTTGCCATAGTTCACGCACTCGCGTATATCCGCCAGCATCCAGTCGAATATTTGCTGGCGCGTGTATCCTGGTGGCGATTGTGTTCCTGAAAAGATTCGGATCACAGGAGCGCCGATCTTTCCTGCAGCCTCGATCCATGCCTTTACGAGAAGGACGCTCTGTCTTCGCTTGTTTGCATCAGGTTCGGTAAAGTCATTGCGCACTCCTGTGCCGCTGATATCCAGCCCGGCACGGAATGCACTCATCTTCGTATCGTAAAGGAACCGATCCGGGGGAACATTCGGATATCCCGGAAAGTAGTACGCCGTGATGTCGACAGCGGAGAAGCCCTTCTCCGCACAAAACGCAAACATATCAGTAAGGCTCATGCTGCCGTCGAGCAATTGCTTGTTAAAGGAAAAGGCATTCAGGCTCGTCTTGAGCGTCCCCCGCTTCGCATTGGGAGGGTTGACCGCGTGCCCTGCGACCGGGGCAAGGGGGCTAAGTATGGCAGCCTTTAGCAGACTCCTTCGGGTGACCGTCATACTACCAAAATAGTAACTCGGTGCGAACCGCCGCTCAACTTTTCCCTGGCCGGTACGGAAAGATTTTGCGGTTTCCGGACAACCCTGAAGCCGTTTTTCCACTAAGGGTTGAAAAAGGCTCGACACTCTGCGATCTTAGGTAAAGAGAAAACTCCCATGAACCACCACCCCCTCACCGACCGGTCAACCACGTCCGTGGGCATTCTCTTCCTGGTGTTTTGCATACTTCACCCTGGCATAACCGCGGCCCAGGACACAACCGCTGCCAGGAACTGGTCGATGGTTTTCGACGGTGTCGGGACGTTCTCCTCACCGCGGGTTACCGACTTGAATGGCGATGGAATTGGCGACGTGATCCTGGGGGCGGGTCGTGAAGAATTCCACGCGTGCGATTCCTCTGTCGTCGCGCTTGATGGCCGTGATGGCCGGATGCTTTGGAGGGTGCGAGCCATCGACCAGATATTCGGCTCGGCGGCGCTCAAAGATCTTAATGATGACGGCGTTATGGATGTCATCATCGGTGGACGATCGGCGGAGTTGAAAGCCATCAACGGCGCGACCGGAAAGCTCATCTGGAAGTTCAATAAACGGAAGGGCGCGAAAAAGTGGTATAACTTTTACAATCCGCAGTTCATCGCGGACCAGGACGGCGATGGGATAGAAGACATCCTCATCTCCAACGGCGGAGACGTACTCGCTGCGCCTTATGATCCCAATCGTCCGCCCGGTCACCTCCTGGTGCTGAGCTCGCGCGACGGATCGTTGTTGGCAAAAGCTCAGATGCCGGACGGCAAAGAAACCTATATGTCGGTTGCAGCACTTCCGATACCGGATGCCAACGACTATAAGATTGTGTTCGGTACTGGCGGTGAGACCATTGGCGGCAACCTGTTTGTCTGTAAACTTTCAGACGTACTGCACGGCGACCTTTCCGGGGCTTATCTGCTCGACTCTAGTGCGAATAAAGGATATATCGGTCCGCCCGTCTGGATTGACATAACCGGTGATGGCCATCACGATATTATAGCCAACGCCGTTGAAGGAAAGTTACTGGCCTTCGACGGCGTTACCTTCAAGCCCCTTTGGTCGGTCAAGGTGCCGAACACCGAAGCGTACAGTTCCATTGCCCCGGGTCAGTTCACGGGCGATAGCGTGCCCGACTTTTTCGTGTCTTACGCAATCGGCGTGTGGCCCAAGCTGGACTGGAGCAAACAGATCATGGTCGATGGTGCAACGGGTAAGATAGAATTCCTGGATTCGCTGGGATATTATCAGACCAGTACCCCGGTTGTGATGGATATGAATAACGATGGATACGAAGAGGCTATCCTAAGCGTGAACAGCCACGTATACGATGAAGCCAACAGGAGAACATTGAATAACCTGCTTGTGGTGATCGATTTCAGAACGAACACGGTTACCCAGCTATGGGATAGCACCGTCGGAAGCAACATTTCTTCCACGCCGTGGATAGGCGATATGGATGGTGACGGCCTACTGGACATTGTTTACTGCCACGGCACAAACCCCAGGAAGACGTATACCTTCGACGGAATGCGAATCAACCGGATTGCGACCGGCGTCCGTATTCCAGGTCCCATACAATGGGGAGCCTACATGGGCAGCCAATATGACGGCATCTACACCGCGCCGAGCCCTCTGGGCAAGGTTACGCCCTAGCCCGTGCCCAAACGGCTTCCGAACCGCCCCCCAGCAGGCGCTTCCCCCAATGCCTGAAAAGGTTTCTGCTATCCCGGGAAATCACTATATTCGATCAATCGTGGAGCCAACATCGCCGTTATGGCCTTTCGCATCATCCTACTGGCCGTTTTCCTTCTGACTGCATGCCGGGCAGACAAGATCGCCTGTCCTGAAATAACTGTCGCCAAGCTGAGAACCACGTCCATCCGGCCCGGCCAGATCAAGAGAGGCGCCCATGAAGAGGAGAAGTTGTCGGCCTCTACCCGTTACCGCCCATCAGATTTCAAGCGTCGCACGGATCTGAAAAAGGCGGAGGATGTGGACGAATGGGATTGCCCCGAGCCCGGCAAAGTGCAAAAGGTCGCCCGTGAACAGAAAAGACGGATGGAAAAACAGTTTAGAGCCGAACAAAAGAAGCGGCGGGAGATGGATACCGTTACTGTCTTCCCCGTCCGTTAGTCTACCGTCGATTCGCTATCCCTGAGTTCCAGTATTTTTTTCCGCTGATATTCTACCGTAGACTTCATCTTCTCGAGCCTGGTGCGTGCGGAATTCAGTTTTGCGCGAGTTTCTTTAAGCTGGTCGTTCTTACGGCGTAGGCGTGTCTGCAGATCCTCCAGCAAAGTGATCAGGTATTCTTTCTCAAACTGTTCAAAATTCACCTTCTTCATTTCCCTGAATTTTTCTTTATCGCTGTCAACAAAAATTCACCTCTTTGCGTTTCCCGTCCCCCCAATGTCTGTTGACCGAAATCGATCGAAGACTGTTCAAAGCCGGACTACTCCGCCGCTCACCAGCGACACAGATACAACGCAGATCAACGAAATAAACGGTTGAAATGTTATACGCGAAGAACATTTTCTGTATAGGCGGACACTGAATTGTGTTAGTGGTGCTTCAATGCCGGCTGATCCACGATCATGAACACTATAGTAAACAACCCGCGTGCCAACCCTATGCGTTGTACATACAAAGCGAACGCGAAGCATGATACAAAAGGATAGTTACGCAAGCTTTCACGCAACACACACAACAATAAAGGCATCCAATTGGATGCCTTTCCCGTTAATTGCGTGATATGAATTGCGCACGCTTACTTCGTAGCGGCTGCAAATCGTGAGGCCACTTCCTGCCAATTGACCACATTCCAGAATGCAGCGATGTAATCCGGCCTGCGGTTCTGGTAGTTGAGATAGTAGGCGTGTTCCCAGACGTCGAGACCAAGTATAGGGGTTCCCTGGGTTTCGGCAACGTCCATGAGCGGGTTATCCTGGTTAGGTGTTGAGGTGACGGCCAACTTCTTGTTGCTATCCACAATCAACCATGCCCAACCGGATCCGAACCGTGTGGCTGCAGCATCAGAGAACTTGGTCTTGAATTCATCGAAACTTCCAAAAGCACTATTGATAGCGTCGGCAAGCGCGCCAGTAGGCTTTCCTCCAGCATCGGGACCCATGATGGTCCAGAACAAGCTGTGATTATAGTGGCCACCTCCGTTGTTGCGAACGGCGGCAGGATATTTTGAAACAGACCGGCAAATCTCTTCTATGGTGAGGTTCTCTGCGTCGGTTCCGGCAATGGCTTTGTTGAGATTGGTAACGTATGCGTTATGGTGTTTGCCATGGTGAATCTCCATGGTACGGGCGTCGATGTGGGGTTCCAATGCATTGAAGGCATAAGGGAGATTGGGAAGTGTAAAAGCCATAGCAAAAGTAATTTTTTTGGTTGAACATGAATGAAAAGCCTGGCTGCCCCGGACTGTCATGTACTGACATCAGGGCTGCGCGTCAGGCTGTCAAATATACAACCATAAAGGAAGGGAGAAAATTCACATAGATATCGTTGAGATTATCCCCCAACGTGTCAAGTATACAACGGATGGCTCACCAACGAATAGCCTCTCTGAGGATCGTTTGCCCCAAAGACCAGCCTGCCAAGCTGCACCCAATACAACGCACCGGCACACATAACACATGGTTCCAGGGTAACAAAGAGCGTGCACTCATTCAGGTATTTTGATCCGAGATAGTTCGATGCAGAGGTAACGGCCAGCATTTCCGCATGCGCCGTGCCGTCGGTAAGCCGTTCGGTCTGGTTATGCGACCGGGCGATGATTCGGTTGCCTGCCGCTATTACTGCGCCGACCGGAACCTCTCCCGCCTCCAACGCCTTGCCCGCCTCCTTTAGCGCTTCCTTCATGAAATAGTTATCGGTATAGAGATCCATGGGCCGGCGGTAGTCCTATTTTACGCGGATGTTTTCCATGATCTTCAGAGCCGTCTCCTGCCAGGCGTCTTTCATTCGCCGGGGACAATGGAAAGAAAAGACCAGCGTCCGGCCGGGCTGTACGAGGTACTGTATATAGGAGTAGCCCATGATCGGCGCCTCCTGGCCCAGCTCCCTGGGGTTTCCGCGAACGGTCGACTCGAACTCAAAATATATGAAAGACTTGCCCCGGATTTCGCGAATGCCTTCGCTGATCATCGACACACGGTCGAATGTGTTCAGTATCGAAGCCTTGAAGAACTGGCTGGCCAGCGCTACGTTCGCATCCGGCCATTGGGTGGCGGAAACGTTGACACTAACATCTACCAGCCGGTCCTGGTCTGTAAAGGCCGCAATAGGCGCACGGACGGACGGATAGCGCTGGGAAAAGTCGAGCTCGTCCATAGGCCTCCATCCCACCGGCACCAGGATGGAGATATCATCCGATACCCGGGTTCGCTTAAGCTTCGGCTCGTCAAAAGACAACAGCGTACTGATAGCAATCAGGAGGGCAATGACTCGCATAATACTTTTACTATTTGACATACAACGCTGGAAGCAAACTATTATTAACTTCGCGCCGGAACTCGCGTTATTAAGAATTATCAAGAATTTTTGAGCATTCAAAATTAATCATTTCTTACATGCTGCGAACGCATACCTGCGGAGAACTGAGGATCAGCGACGTTAACCGGGACGCAACACTCGCAGGCTGGGTGCAACGACTGCGCGACAAGGGAAGCCTTCTCTGGATTGACCTCCGCGACCGGTATGGAATCACACAGCTTGTATTCGACGAAACCAATACGCCCAGGGAGCTGATGGAACAGGCCCGCAAGCTGGGACGTGAATATGTTGTTCTAGCGGAAGGCACCGTGATCGAACGCGTGTCTAAAAACGAGCGCATGCCCACCGGTGACATTGAACTCCGGGTCAAGAAGCTCACCGTACTCAACCCCTCGCGCACACCTCCCTTTACGATCGAAGACGATACGGACGGCGGCGACGACTTACGCATGAAATACCGCTATCTTGACCTGCGCAGGACGCCGGTACGCGACGGCCTGATGCTAAGACACCGACTCGCCCGGGAAACCCGCGCCTATCTCGATAGCCAGAATTTTGTTGAGGTGGAAACCCCTGTGCTTATCAAGTCGACGCCGGAAGGTGCACGCGATTTCGTTGTTCCTTCCCGGATACACCGCGGCGAATTCTATGCGCTCCCCCAATCACCTCAAACATTTAAGCAGCTACTGATGGTGTCAGGATTCGACCGGTACTATCAGATCGTAAAATGCTTTCGCGACGAAGACCTCCGCGCCGACCGTCAGCCGGAATTCACGCAGATCGACTGCGAGATGTCGTTCGTCACCCAGGACGACATTCTTTCCATGTTCGAAGGCCTCGTCAAACACCTCTTTAAGCAGGTCAAGGGAATTGAACTGCCGGAACTCCCCCGCATGAGCTACGAAGACGCCATGCGGCTCTACGGTTCCGATAAACCGGACACCCGCTTCGACATGAAGTTCACAGAGCTCACTGACGCGGTACAGGGCAAAGGCTTCCAGGTTTTTGATAACGCTGAAATCGTTGTGGGCATTTGCGCAAAAGGCTGCGCCGACTACACGCGCAAACAGCTTGACGAACTGACGGATTTCGTGCGGCGCCCGCAAGTGGGCGCCAAAGGACTGATCTACCTTCAGTACAGAACAGACGGAAGCGTAAAGTCGTCTGTGGACAAGTTCTACTCACCCGAAGACCTGAAGGTCTGGATCGAGCGATTTGGTGCAAGTCCCGGAGACCTTATCCTTGTCCTCGCAGGCGAGACCAACAGCACGCGGAAACAACTCAGCGAGTTGAGGCTGCTTATGGGCGACCGGTTGGGTTTGCGCGACAAGAATACCTTTTCCGCGTTGTGGGTACTCGACTTCCCCCTATTGGAATGGGACGAAGAAACGAAAAGGTATCATCCGATGCACCATCCCTTCACGTCACCACGCGCGGAAGACATACCCTTGCTTGAGACCGACCCGGATAAAGTACGGGCCAATGCATACGACCTTGTGATCAACGGCAATGAGATCGGCGGTGGATCAATCCGTATTCATGATAAGGCCACACAGCAGCTGATGTTCGGCAAACTCGGATTCACACCCGAAGAAGCCCAAAAGCAGTTCGGCTTTCTCATGGAAGCGTTTGAGTTCGGCGCGCCACCCCACGGCGGCATCGCCTTCGGGTTCGACAGACTATGTGCGCTCTTCGGCGGATCGGATTCCATCCGCGACTTCATCGCCTTTCCTAAAAACAACGCCGGCCGCGATACGATGATCGACACGCCGTCGACCATCTCCCAGGAACAACTCGACGAGCTGGGACTCGTTATTAAACCTGAATGATCCTTCGACAAGCTCAGGACAGGCCCTTCGGCAGGCTCAACTTCGGCACGCTCAGGGACCGCGTTCAACAAGGTTGGAGAAGGATCAGGAACTCGGCTTCGACAGGCTCGGCCTCCGATTCGCCATTTGAATTGCAGTGCCTATCAACTCAACTGCACCTTGGGTTCCGAGGCACCAACGTAGGCACGTAAACACATAAACACATAAACACATAAACACGTGAAGGACTACTTCTCCGGTCACGCTAAAAACTACGCAACCTTCCGGCCAACATATCCAGATGAGTTATATGCATTCATACTGAAACACGTTGCCAACAAGCAGAACGCATGGGATTGCGGGACGGGCAATGGGCAAGTGGCGCGGCGGCTGGCCGAGGATTTCGAACACGTCGACGCTACCGACATCAGCGAAAAACAAATCGAGCAAGCTCCACAAGTTGAAAACGTACGCTATCACGTGTGCCCCGCGGAAAAGACACCGTTTCCTGACAACCGCTTTGACCTCATTACTGTCGCGCAGGCACTGCACTGGTTCGACCTGGAAAAATTTTATGCTGAAGTAAAACGGGTCGCGATGAACGGCGCTCTGATTGCCGTCTGGGGATACGGGCTGAACATGGTCAATCCCGATATCGACGATCTGATGATTGATTTCTATTCAAACACGACGGGCCCCTACTGGGATCCTGCACGGCGGCTCGTCGAGACCCGGTATGAAGGGCTCCTTTTTCCTTTCGAGAGAATATCCTTTCCTGGGTTCGACATTAAAGTTGAATGGACCCTTCACGATTACATCGGCTACCTGCGCACATGGTCCGCCACCCAGGCATACATCCGCGCCAACAACGTCGATCCTACCGTTGAACTGTTCGAAAAAATGAAATCATTCTGGGAACCGGATAAACCCAAGACGGTAACATTCCCTGTGTTTGGGAAAATGGGTCGCGTAATGCCAGCCTAATTTTTTACCCCTGTGAGACGTACGGCCGTGCGTCTCCGTACCAACAACTAAATACGATTTTCTGGCATTTCATTAATAACATTACGTACCGTAGCATTTCCGCGGCGAAACGGGTAACATCGTAGTGTTATGATCGCGCGGAGCATTTTTTCCACAGGGATATTTTTTGGATCCGTATTGTTCGGCGCGTTGACGCCGCCCGATGTAATCCACATCGTGGACGTGGTCATACGGGACTGCGTGATCTACGACGGAAGCGGGGACTCTCCAATTGTCGGCGACATAGCCATACACAACGACACCATCGTTGCGGTAGGCGACATCGGAAGGCTGCGGGGTGCGGAAGAGATCGACGCCCGAGGACTGGCAGTTGCCCCAGGGTTTATCAACATGTTAAGTTGGGCCGACAAAACGCTGCTCATGGATGGGCGGGCGGTGAGCGACATCACGCAAGGCATTACGTTGGAGGTAATGGGCGAAGGGTGGTCGCCAGGACCCGTGAAGCGTCGGCCCTCTGAAAGGGGCGACAGTTCGTGGACGACGCTCGGCGGCTATTATGCGTGGTTGTCGCAGAAAGGGGTTAGTCCCAATGTCGCTTCCTTTGTAGGACACACGTCAGTACGCAATTGTGTGCTGGGATATGAGGACGTCACACCGACTGCCTGGCAACTCGAAGAGATGAAACGCCTTGTTGCCGAGGCGATGGAAGACGGCGCTTTTGGACTCGGCACTTCATTGATTTATCCTCCCGCATCCTACGCGCACACGGACGAACTCATTGCGCTGGCCAAAGTAGCAGCATCTTATGGTGGCATATACATCACGCACATGCGCAGCGAGGCGGACTTCATTGTCGACGCTGTAGACGAAGCGCTTGCCATCGGCAGGGAGGCGCAGATTCCCGTAGAGATTTACCACTTGAAGGCCAACATGTCGCGTAACTGGCATAAGCTCGACACGGTGCTTCACAAAATCGATAGTGCACAGCGTGCCGGCCAGAAAGTCACGGCGAACATGTATCCGTACAATGCGAGCGCAACGGGCCTTACGTCCCGGTTGCCGAACTGGGTTCAGGAGGGTGGAGCGAGGGTGATGCGGAGAAAGCTGCTCGTCCCGTCGCTTCGAAAGAAGGTGCTGTACGAAATGGCGAATGGCATTCCGTATAAAAATTCCAATCCGAGTGATGTCATGCTTTTGGCGTTTGCATCCGACTCGCTTAATGCCCTGTACAAAGGGAAACGCCTGGATGAGGTCGCGAGATTGCACGGCAGAGATGCCGACGAGACCGTGATTGATCTTATTGTAGAAGATAAGTCGAGGATAGAAACGCTTTACTTTCTTATCTCGGAAGAAAACGTAAGGCAAATCGTACAACTCCCGTACGTCAGCTTCGGCACCGACGCCGGCGCACTTGCCAACACCCCGGTGTTTGAAGGGTGGAGTGTGCACCCGCGTGCCTATGGAACCTTTCCGAGGGTGTTGGCGAAGTATGTTCGTGAGGAAAAGCTGGTGAAGCTTGAGGAGGCCATCCGGAGGATGACGTCGTTGCCTGCATCAAACCTCAACCTGGATCGGCGCGGATTGCTTAGGGCGGGATATTTTGCAGACGTCGTCGTCTTCGATCCCGAAACCATTCAAGATCATGCGACCTTTGAGGACCCTGCCAGGTATTCCACCGGCATACTTTACGTGTTTGTCAATGGAAAGCTCGTGCTGCACCACGGTGAGCATACCGGGGCGTTGCCGGGCAGAGTGCTGCGCGGTGCAGGATATCGGGGGCGTGAGCAATAACCCTGACGAATTCTAATATCACAACTTTAGTCCAACCTTAAGATTGGCGAAGCTGTAGTGATACATCTTCAATTCTTTCAGGAACGGCAGGCCTGCCTCGAAAGCAATGGATACTTTGTTCTTGATGATATGCTGGTAGCCTAGCAGCGGCCCAAAACCCGGTCCGTGTCCATAGTGGGCGTCTATACCGGCGCGGGGGAAATAACCCGCCTCAATGCCGACAAAGAGACCCTGGTAGGGACCCTGTGATTTCCGATACAGTGGATATAGCTTCAGGTCGTATGCCAGTATTAAAGAATAGTTGTCGCCAAGCGATGAAATAAAGTCTATTCTCGGCCCTGAAGTCAGGAACGGTGTGCGTTTGAAGGCTCCTTCGAATTCCGCATGCAAAGAAAAGCCGCTATAGCCGTTCCTGCCAAAATATGGTAAGCCACCCAGCTTGAGAAGCGGACCATCATCCGCTTGCGCTACACCATGAATTGACAAAAGAACACTGAACACGAGCGCTATGAGGAAAATCAGGCCTCGCATTGCCAGTTCGGGGTTAAATGTTATGAATCCCCTCTGAATCCTATGCCCTTCGAAGTCAATGATGAATGCGCGAGGCATTTGGTTTTGTACCCCGGGATCTTTTTTGCGTATTAGGTGAAATTTGAACGAAATCCTTCGGGTTCGAACCGCAAAGGCGCGATAGCACTAAGGTGTGCAAAGACCCCTCCCACGACGAAACCATTATTCCCCTCGCCAAAATTCTTCGCGCACCTTGCGCCCATCCCCAACTACCACTACAATTCGGGCCTCCAGCAATACCAATGGCTCGAAGCATCAACGTAAACACCTAAACACATAGCCACGTAAACACTTAAGCACCTAAACACTTTTTCTTCTCAGGTTGCCCTTTCGACTTGCACGCATCAAACTTCAACACTTCAACACTTCAACACGCCAACACAACTACCTGTAGCACACCTCCCTATACGAACAATACCTGCACACCATGCCATCCTTTGTCTGTGTAAACGGCACGTTCGGATCGTACATTTCCTCAAGCATCTCCTTCAATCCTGCTTCAAACTCAGGAAGGAAAGGCCGCACATCTTCGACGTACTTTCCACCGATCTTCAATCCAAATCGGAACCCCTCATCAAAAAGGTTAAGGCGGTTCATCAGTCCCGGTACAATCCGGTGATCGCGCGTCTTTGCGTTGGAAGCGTACAGCAGCGCGTACAGCATCACCTGGAAAGCCGCCTTGTTGCGTTTGCCGTCGCGCACAAACAGTTCAGCTACTTCCTTTTTGATATCCGTTCGGTCTTTGCCCGTCTTGTAGTCGATCACGCGGAGCATATCACCCTTGCTGTCAGCCCGGTCGATGATCCCACCTACAACGACCACCGGATGACCCTCAGCTTTTAGTTGATAGTTCAGCCTGAGGTCCTTGTTCTCGATGCCTTCCAACTCGAACGGTGCGTGTTCCTTGTCCATTGCAATGATCCGGTCGGCAAACCGCCGGATCACCTCTTTCACAACAAGCCGCTGTCCGGCATATTCCACCGGCTTGTTCTTGTCGAGTCCGTACAATTCCCTGAACACATCGTCGAGGATCCCTTCGATGCGTTCCTCGTACCCTTCGAGGTCGGACGGCTCCACGGTCCGGGTTTTCCTCCTGTCGATATGATCTTTGTAGAACGACTCCATCACACGGTGCAGGAGGCTTCCGAGTAGGCGGTTATCAAGCTCCTCGTCGATCTCATCAGCTTCGCGGATGCGGGCAATATGCCGAAAGTAAAACTTCAGGCGGCATTCGATGTAGTCGTTCAGTGCGGTAGGCGTCAGTTCTTTTACTTGTCCCAGGCAGTAGCGTGCCAGCTGGTTGAATACGGTCTCGTCTTTCGCCACTTCGATAGGGTCGACATTCCGTGGCCTTACCGGCGTGTGGAGTACGGTACGCTCCGGTTCATGACCCGATTCAAAAAGCAGTTGTTGCAGGTATCGACTCATCTCGCCCTGACCAAGTACATCTGTTTCCGAGTTATATACGAGGAAAACATTTTCGGCACGTTGCAACACACGGTAAAAGAGGTAGGCGTAGATGGCATCCTGATGTTCAGTAGTCGGAAGCCCGTACGCCTTTCGTATGGAATAGGGAATATACGATCCTTTGCTTCCGAATCTCGGGAACGCACCTTCGTTCAGTGAAAGAATCACTACGTTTTTGAAGTCAAGATTTCGCGTTTCCAGTACGCCCATGACTTGCAGCCCCTGCAGTGGTTCACCGGAGAAGGGTATGCGTTGCGAACGCACCAGCTGGCGGAAAAGGCGTAGGAACGACCGCAGCGCCGCACCCCGCGACTCACCCGCGCCGAGTGGCTCGTCACCGAAGACATCATCAACGCGGTTAAGAAGTTTTACGAAGTGAAATGCAAATTCCCGATCCAGTTCGGAAAGGTTTGGAATCGTCCCCAGCGCGAGCACGACCTCGCGTAGGTAAGGCACAACCTGTGGCGGCTCAACGCTCCGGAACATCGTGCGAGACAGTTCCGGACCCGACTGAAGAAATTCCTGCGAAATCCAAACCCAGTTATTGTCCAGGATGTCCTTTCTCTTTGCCAGTGCATCGGCTGCACCGGCGGCTACACCATAGGGATGACCGAGTAGCGCCAGCACTTCGCGGTGATTGAAGGCATCACCCCGCGCGTTGATCTGCATCTGCATCAACAACTCAACCATATTGAAGAGTGGCGTGCTGCTGAGGGGAAATCCCATCGTCACGTTCAACTTCTCGACTGGCCCCGAAACGCTGTGTAACACAGGGAAGAGCAGGTTCTCGTCGGGAAGTACGACCAGCGTTTCTTCAGGCTTCATTCCCTTGGCCAACTCAACTTCCAGCACTTGTGCTGCGAATTTCGCCTGTGCGATATGCTGCGCCGCGCCCATCACCTTCATCGACTTCTTCATCCTGAAGTTCGCGGGAATATCGTCGGGAAAGGTCTTGCCCAACACCGGGTGTTGCTGCAGTTCCCGGAAGAACGTACCGGCTTCCTGCCATTCGTTGTTGACGTAGTATTCGTCAATGTCCCATACCACTTCGGCATTGCTATGCATCACGCATGCGCTGATGACGCCCTCCTCCGCACGTGTGAGCGCATTGAAGCCGACAAACATGATCTTTCGCTCAGCGTACAATTCCTTTATTCTCCCTGCATCCACAGACAGGGCTTCCGCCGCATCGCGGTGTACCATCCCTTCATAGGCAATGCCTTTTGTGCGGAGGCGGGCTTTGTATTCGTCATAGACGCGCGGGAGGTCCTTCCACACGTGGAGGAATTTTCTCTTGTTTTCATTGAGGTTTTCGTCAAAGCCCGACCAAAAGCCTTTGAGGTATTCTTTCTGTTCGTCGGTGAGATAGTCGAACGTCGTGTCGAGCTCCTTTTGAAACCTCCGTGGTCACGCTCGACTCCCCGCGGGCCCGGCCGCCGGGCACCTTCAATTGGCAGGCGACGTTTATCTCATCGAAGTCGCGCAACAGCATTTCACCCCAGAAATAGAATTTGTCGAGCGGCTCCTCCACTTTAACCACGGCTTTGTACACTACATGAAGGTGGTGTACCAGTTCCAGCTTGTCCGGCACCCGGAGTGATGTAAACGACGCCATGAAATCCTCCACCGTAAGCAACTGCGGTGAGAAGATAGGTTTGTCGATAAGTTCAGACAGGTATTTTCTGAAATACAGGATCGCACGCCTGTTGGGAAAGACAACGGTCAATTCCCCCGGCGCGATCTTATCACCGACAATCCGCTCAGCAAGCTCTTTAAGGAAGGGTTTCACGAAGGTAAAACTACCAAAGAATCACCGGGAAAAAACATGCGCTAGCATGGCGTGACAGTAGTTGTCACCATCCCGTCATTTTTTGGGACAGGCTCATTCCCAGCCATAATTCAGGTCTCTGGCGCATTATCCTCCACTGCTTTTCCATCTGTCAATTGAGCGCGAAGGGGTATGCGTTTCGACGTGCCATCAACCGCATTCACTCATTCACGCATTCGCTCATTCACTCATTATCCTTATCTTCCCCCCATGCCCCAACCCCCTCGTCTCAGAAAGGCCCTGACGTCCATTCACCTGTGGGCGATCGCCGTGGGCTTGGTCATCTCCGGAGAATACTTTGGATGGAACTACGGATGGGGCGTAGCCGGAACGGTTGGGTTTCTTATCGCAACGCTGGCGGTAACGCTGATGTACGTTACGTTCATCTTCAGTTTCACCGAACTGACGACTTCCATCCCGCACGCCGGTGGTCCGTTTGCCTATAGCTACAAAGCCTTTGGTCCGTTGGGCGGACTCATTGCCGGCTATGCTACCGTCATTGAATTTGTCTTCGCGACACCGGCCATAGCCTTTGCACTCGGAAGCTACACACACTTCCTGTACCCAAATATCCCGGTACTGACCACCGCGATCGTCTGCTACTTTATCTTCACCCTGATCAACTTGTTCGGCATCAAGGAATCCGCCATCTTCTCTCTTGTCGTCACCCTCCTCGCGGTTGCAGAGCTGCTCGTGTTCATGGGTATCGTAGGGCCGCATTTCAGCATGGGCAACTTTTCGGGCAACGCCTTCCCGCTGCAATGGCAGGGGATATTTGCCGCGCTTCCATTCGCCATCTGGTTCTACCTCGCCATCGAAGGCGTGGCTATGGTTGCGGAAGAAGTGAAGGATCCGAAACGTAACATTCCGAGAGGGTACATCACCGGCATCGTGACGCTGATGCTGCTCGCGTTCGGGGTGATGCTGCTGGCGGGCGGCATCACCGACTGGCGTAAGCTTGCCGACATCGACTACCCGTTGCCTGAATCCATCGCTGTCGTCCTCGGAAAGGAGAGTGGCATAACGAAAATTTTTGCAGGCATCGGACTCTTTGGACTCATCGCCTCGTTCCACGGCATCATCATCACCTACTCGCGACAGATTTTTGCCCTCGCACGTGGTGGCTACCTTCCCTCCTTCCTCTCAGCCGTAAACGAACGTTTCCGTACGCCGCACTGGGCGCTTGTCTTCGGTGGTGTCGTCGGCATACTGACATTGTTCACCGGGACGACCGACAAGATCATCATTCTTTCCGCACTCGGCGCGGTCATTTTGTATATGATCAGCATGATCAGCCTGTTCAAATTGCGCCGCTCCAACCCCAACCTGGAACGGCCCTTCAAAGCGCCGATGTATCCCGTGTTCCCCATCATCGCGTTGGTGATCTCGTCGTTGTGTCTGATCGCTATTGTTTATTATAATCTACTATTGAGCGGTCTTTTTCTCGCAGGATTCTTTGTTACATGGGTTGTGTTCCGAGTTACTGGAACGAGGAAGGAGAAAATGGAACAGGACGAAATGTTGCAGTAGGCAGTTGGCAATGGCTGCTTACTGCCTATTGCCTACTCCATCTATAACTCTAACTCCAGTTGACCCGTAGGTCGTTTCGGCACGCGGCGTGGTTTTCCCGTTTTCACTGAAACTACTTCGCCAGTCCTAATATACAATAAGTATCCCTCCACCGGATAAAAATTCATCTGCGTCAGTATCATCATATAGTCCTGCATCTGGCGCTGGTCCGCAGAAGAGGGAACACCTGTTTTGAAATCGATGACTATCGCATGCTTGTCTTTCAACAACAAACGATCCATGCGGCTCTCTCCGCCACCAGGCAGCAGCACCGGCACCTCCGTACGCACGTCCCACGCGTCAGAAAACCACGACGCGATCTGCGGGTCGCGAAGGAGGTCGTCAAGCAAACTTTGCAGCACGGGCCGCTCCGATGACGCGATCAGCCCCTCATCCACCATGCGGGTCATCGCATCCGACACGTCGGAGGCATACTTCAATGCCGACAACACCGAGTGAATGTGAATGCCATAGTTGATCCGCGTACGGAAGTCGTCACTGCCATCGCTGAAAAACTCCTTCGCTGATCGCTTTACCACCAGCTTTTCACGCCAGTCGTAGGTCTGGTATTCCCGCAGCGTCGCAGTAGCAATAGCGGACTCCTCTGCTCCACCTTCAGGCTTGTGCCACGAACCCTTACGCCACACTTGTGTGACGTTATCCCAGCCGTCCTCCAGACCCGCGCCGCCCACAATGCCTTCATGCAGTATCCGTGCTACCACCGACTTGAACTCCTTGACCTCCGGGGAAGGTGCCACTACGATGAGCCCATGTTCGGCACGTGTCAGGGCCACATACAGCAGGTTGAGGTTATCAAGGTACACCCGCAGCCGCTCCTGCTGGTAGGCCTCTGAATAATAGGTTTCCTTCAAATTACTTGAGTACTTCACGGGAAGGTAGCCGGCACGATTGAACGGCGGATGTTCTGTCTTGACCCAGAGCGTGGGCGCAAGAAAACCTTCATGATCCAGGTTCCACGAACAGAACGGGATCAGCACAACTTTAAACTGCAAACCTTTTGCCTTGTGGATGGTAAGGATCTGCACCGCATCAACACCGCCGGAAATTTGAACAGACTTCTTATGTCGGTTGAGTTCCCACCATTCCAGGAACATGCCCAGGTCGTTGCGCTCGCGGGCGGAGAATTCCAGCACGACGTCCTGGAACGCCTGAAGGTATGCGATCTCGCCGGAGTCTTTCCCGAGTCCGAATATGCGGATAAGCGTTTCCGCCAGTTCAAACAACGGTAGCTTTTTCAACCCGGCCTTGTCACGTGCAAAGGCCTCCGGAAGTCCCTCTTCAAAAAATCCCTGGTTCGATACGCCGAACACCTCCGTCAACACCCGCGTACTACCACTTACCCTGGAATACTCATAAGCAAGCTGTGCCCGGGCTATGGCATCCTGCGTGTTGAGAAGGTAACGCATGGCCGCGACGAGGAGGTTGACGGACGAGGCGCCATCCAGCCGTAGCGACTCGTTGGAGACTACATCGTAACGGCAATCAGGCCGCGCCTCCTCTGAATGGCTGTACCGCATGAGTTCATTGACGATCTCCTGTCCCTCCTCATTTTTCCGAACGAGAATGGCAATGTCGCCCAGCGCAATGCCCTGATCCTGCAACTGTTCAAGATGTTTCGGGATCAGCCGCAAGCTTTTTTCCTTCCAGGTTTCTTCCGCCGGCTCATCGCTTAAGAACGACACATGGACAAACCCTTCCTCCTTTCGCCAAACTTGTTGTGCTACATCACCATATACCTCGAGAGGAACAGCCTGGCCGGTGTCCAGGGAGATGATGTTGGACGCCGCCTTGAAGAAAGCGTTGTTAAAGGCAACGACATTCGATGCACTTCTATAGTTGCTGTTGAGCTGACGCACCGTTACCCATTGTTCGCCGATATGTTTTATCACCTCCTGTTGGAGTAGCGTCAGGTCACCGCCGCGCCAGCGATAGATCGCCTGCTTCACGTCGCCGACGACGAGGTTGTCGTATCCCTGGCTGATGCTGTTGGTCACGAGCGGCAGAAAATTTTTCCACTGAAGACCCGAAGTGTCCTGGAATTCGTCGATGAGATAGTTGCGGTAAAACGATCCCACCTTTTCATAGATAAAAGGCGTGTCCGTTTCGCCCATCACCCGGTTGAGAAATTTCGGCGCGTCGTCCAGGAGCATCATGTTGTTCTCATCCTTGTACTCCTTCAACTTTCGGGAGATGTCGGCGATAAGTCCGAACGTGTAAAAGTTTGCCAGCACCACCTCCGCCGAAAGAGCAGCGGTATAATGCTTGCGTCTGTATTCAAGAATCTCGTTGAGTATCGGGATGAGTTTCGTTTGGGCGAGTTGACGCAGCAATGCGGAATGTCGCGTAGTCTTCGAAGGCCAGTTCGCGCTGTCCTGGTACTGATTCTCAGGCATGGAGCCCTTTTGCTTATCGGAAAAATCCCATACAGATGAGATCCGTGTCAGCTTCTCAAGAAAACCGTAGGCGCCACCATACGGGTATTTGAAATCACCCCGCGACAGCCCATTCTCATGGATGATGGTAAGCGCCTCTTCAGCTTTTTTCCGGACGAAGTTGACAAACGTATACTTCATCGAACGAAGCTCCTTGAGGAGGTCTCGGAAGAAACCCTTTTCCCTGGTGGCGTCGGTCACTTCGTCCTCGATGTTCTTGAATTCTTCTGAAAAGATCTCTTTGCTGAATTCGACGAGGCTGCTTCTGACGTCCCACGCCCTTTCGTTCTCGAGGTTCACTCGAGCAAATTCCACAACCCAGTCAGTGAGTTCCTTGTTCTCCCCCAGCTCATCGATGAGCGCATCGACTACCTCTTGCAGCACGGCATCCTTTTCAACCTCGAGCCTGTAGTCGCCTACCAACCCCGACTCCCTCGTAAAGGCGCGGATGACCCGTTGAAAAAAAGCATCGATAGTGCTTATAGAAAATTGGGAATAACCGTGCAGAATGGCCTTTTGTGTGTCGAGGCTCCGTTCACGGAATGTCGCGTCGTCAAGGCCGAGTTCCTTTTTCAGTTCCTCTCCCAGATCGTTGGGCTCGTCACGCGCAAACTTATCCAGATACTCAAGGATGCGGTCCTTCATTTCCTGCGTCGCCTTGTTGGTAAAGGTGACGGCAAGAATATGGCGGAAGTACTGCGCCTGGTACTGAAGCGCGAGCTTCAGGTACGCCTTGGCGAGGGTGCGCGTCTTTCCCGAACCAGCCGAACTCCTATAGATAGTGAATGGGGTCCTCATCAGGGCAAAGAAAAAGGATTCGCCCGACAATTACTGTCAATTGAGGTGAAATCGCCGCGGATAATACAAGTGGATAGAAAAGGGCAGAACGCGGATTTTAGATACGGAAAATAGTACCTAACTTAAGTTTTTACTTTTTTGATGAAACGGATCGTCGCGTTTTTCGAGAGGGTTTTCTACTTTTTCCCGGTTCAGTTGTTGTTTTCGAACCTCAAACGGAACCAGGTGCTCCTGTTGTGCTGGACCATTCTGTTCATGATGGCGACGGGCAGTTTCGGCAAATACCTGGGCATACCTTACCTCTTCCTCGACCCCGAGTACATGAACCGGGTCAATTTCACGAGTTTCTTTATTATGGGATTGGTGATTGCGGGATTCACCGTTGCCTTCCACATCACCTGTTACATCTCCGACGGCCACCGGTTTACCTTCATCGGTACCGTGGCGCGGCCGTTTACCAAGTTCAGCATCAACAACAGCCTCATCCCCGCCGTCTTCCTCATTACGTATGTTGCGGAGATCATCGCCTTTCAACGGAACAACGAGTATTCGTCGCCAAGGCTGGTTGCCATGGATGTCGCCGGCTTTCTTTCGGGCTTCCTTATTATGACCCTCGCCTTCTTCACGTACTTCTGGTTCACCAATAAGGACATCTTCAGGTACGTGGTTTGCCGTATCGATGAAAAACTCAAACAAAAAGTGCAGGTTACTCGTGCCAGTGCGATGAAAAAACTCGACATCGCGCGGAAGCGCCAAATCCGTGTCGACTATTTCCTCGACGGGCTTAAGATTAAAAAGGTAGAGGATCATAATTTCTACGACCGTGCCACCATCATTCAGGTATTCGACCAAAACCACTTCAACCTCGTTGCCGTGGAAGTGTTGATCTTTGCCGTCGTTCTGATCCTGGGCGTATTCAAGGATAACCCCGTCTTCCAGCTGCCCGCCGCGGCGAGCTTTATCATCTTCCTGACGATCTTCGTGATGCTTGCCGGCGCCTTCTCATACTGGTTCGGAGGATGGTCTATCACAACGGCCATCGTCATTTTCCTTATCATCAACCACCTCGCCGGGCAGGACTTCTTCGAGAAACGATATGTCGCCTTCGGACTCAACTACGAAATCCCACCTGCGCCCTACAACATCGACCGGCTCGTTGAACTAAACGATACCACGACCATCAAAAAAGATCGTGACAACGCCATCGATATCCTGAACAACTGGCGAAACAAGTTCGACTCCGCCACCAAACCCAAGATGGTCTTCATCGCAGCGAGCGGTGGTGGCAAGCGTGCGGCACTGTGGGCATTAACAGCACTGCAGGCGGCAGACAGCATTACACGCGGGCGGCTCATGGAAAACGCCGTCCTGATCACCGGGGCTTCCGGTGGGCTCATCGGCGCCACGTATTTTCGGGAGCTGGTGTTCCAAAAACTTCAGGGCGAACCCGTAAACCCATATGCACGCGAACACCTCTGGCGGCTGGGCACCGACAACCTGAACCCGTTGATATTTAGCCTGCTCGCCAATGACCTTTTCGTAGGCTTTACCAAATATGAATACGGAGGTCAGCGATACCTGCGCGACAGGGGCTATACGTTCGAAGAGCAACTAAACCAGATCACGGGATCGCTGCTCGACAAGCCCATCAGCGCATACGCCGGGCCCGAACAACAAGGCATCATCCCGATGGTCATTATGGCACCAACTGTCGTTACCGACGGTCGCAAGCTCTTCATCAGCGCTCAACCCGCTGCTTTCATGAATAGCGATCTCCTCGAACTCGACGAATACACGAATGCCAAGATCAGTGGTGTCGACTTCCAGCGGCTATTCGAAAATCATGGTGGCGAGGACCTGCGCTTCCTGTCCGCCCTTCGCATGTGTGCTACATTTCCTTACATAACACCAAACACGACCTTACCCACCGAACCCGTAATTCACATCATGGACGCAGGCATCTCCGACAACTTCGGGCTCTCGGATGCCGTCCGCTTCATGTTCGCCTTCCGGGAATGGATTGCGGAGAATACTTCAGGCGTTGTGATTGTATCCATCCGCGACTCACCGAAGCGTGTCGACATACAGGAAAAGGATGCGGAATCCATCATCGACGGTGTCTCACAGCCGATCAGCAGCGTCTACAACAATTTTGAAAACTTTCAGGACATCACGAACGACAACCTCATCAGCTACGCTAACTCCTGGTTGGATGGCCCGATTGATCGCATCGACCTCGAATACGAGGCCATCGCCTACGCCAGCGTCTTCACCGAACTCGACAGCCTGCGGCAACACAGCGCCCGCGCCTCGCTGAGCTGGCGCCTCACCACACGCGAAAAGCAGGGCATCATGGCCAACATCGGCACGCTCTCGAACCAGGCCGAGCTGGAGAAGCTGCGGGGACTTCTTAGCGGAGAAGAAAAGCCCGTGCCCGCCGGGGAAATAGGAGCAGTAGGCAGTAGGCAGTAGGAAGTGCATACGTTTCTGCACTTTTCCTATCTTCCGGCATGTTTCGTCCACCCCGACTCCCTCGAATCTTTGCCCGGTACCGGGCGTTGGCCAAGCGGCTCTTGACGGAGCAGGTAATTCATCAGACACGGTTTCTCATCTCTCACGGTCTTCGCACGGTATTGCGAGTTACCGATGCGGCGATACCCACAATCAGTCTGTTGCTGATGGGGGTCGTTATCTACGACGTAGGCTTCCGCGCGTTCTACAGCTTCGGCACCCGCATATACATCATCATGGCTGTACTGATGGTGCTGCTTCGTGCACTGATGGTCGCGCGATTCGTAGCCGAGCTGCCCGAGAAGCGGAAGATCGGCTCACACATCTTCAGTTTCGGGTTGGTCGTGCTCACATTTTATCTCTACGACCTGCTCAAGCTAACCGCCCAGACCGAGCCGCTGCGCACGAATGAATTCCTGCTTCGCAAGCTATTGCTCTACGGCGGCATCCTGTTTATTTTTTCTACGGAAGCATCGGACCTGCTGCGGTTTGTTTACAGGCGAAGTCTGAATCCTGCATTCCTGTTCGTCGTCAGTTTTGCATCCATTATCCTCATCGGCACCCTCTTGCTCCTGCTGCCGCGGGCGACGTACGGCGGTATTAGTCCCCTTAATGCCCTGTTCACCGCCACCAGCGCTGTATGCGTGACCGGCTTGCAGGTCGTTGATACGGCAACACATTTTACGCTGATGGGCAAAATCATCCTGCTTTCGCTGATCCAGGTGGGAGGGCTTGGCATCATGACTTTCACGGCATTGCTCGGTTATCTTGCGGCAGGCTCAGTCTCGATTCAAAGCCAGCTCGCGTTGAAGGACATGCTGTACAGCAGAAGGATAAACAACGTGATCCAGCTGGTGACACGCATCATCGCCGTGACTTTCTTCTTCGAATTCATCGGCGTGGTCCTGATCAATTGGAGCATCGGCGAAGAGGTATCCATTGGCCAACTCGACCGCCTGTTCTTTTCTGTCTTTCACTCGGTATCCGCATTCTGCAACGCGGGATTTTCCACCCTCCCGCATGGCCTCTATGAGGCGCCACTCCGATTTAACTACTCCTTACATCTTGTCATTGCGGCGCTGGTAGTCCTCGGCGGTATGGGCTTCCCCATCACCTTCAATCTCTTTTCGCTAATCCGCATACGCTTCACGAACTTCTTCAGGAAGATTCTCAAAAGCCCGAAGCACGAACATTACACACGCATCATACACGTTAGTTCGAAGTTGGCGATAGCAACAAGCGCCATCCTCCTGGCATTTGGGTTTGTTACGTACCTCATGTTCGAGCAAAACGGAACGCTGGCACAACATCCCTCCGTGTGGGGAAAAATTGTAACTGCGCTGTTTGGGGCGGTGACACCTCGTACGTCGGGTTTTAATACGGTCGACTTCACTGCGATGACACTGCCTACTGTTATGGTCTACCTCCTGCTCATGTGGATCGGAGCCTCGCCAGGATCTACAGGCGGCGGAATAAAGACAACGACAGCCGCCGTAGCGGTCCTGAACGTGGCCAGCGTCGTGCGCAGAAAAAACCGGACGGAAATATTCCGTACCCAGATCTCGGAGGCGTCAATAAACCGGTCGTTTGCCATCATCGTAGTGTCGCTGCTGGTGATGGGGCTGGCTGTGCTGCTGATCGGCGTCAACGACTCTGACAAGGGTATGTTGCAAATTGCCTTCGAGGTTTTCGCAGCATTCAGCACGGCGGGCATAACGCTCGGCATCACGCAGGATCTTTCGATGTTCAGCAAGACGGTCCTTATCATCGTCATGTTCGTCGGGAGGGTCGGCGCCCTTACCGTGATCATGGCGATGGTGCACGAGGTAGGGCGACTTCCCTACCAATATCCCCGGGAAGAGATAATGTTTTGATGGTAAAAGTAGGGCGGTAAATTTGCCCATCATATTCGTTAACGACGCAGCCTATGAAATTTATCGTATTCGGGTTGGGCAGCTTCGGCGCTTCGCTGGGCACCAAGCTGGTAGCGCTCGGCCACGAGGTTATCGGCATCGACAAATCGGTCGAGGTTGCCGAACGCTGGAAGGACAGCATCACACACACGATCGCCCTGGATGCGTCGAGTCGCGATGCCATGGAGACGTTGCCGGTAAAGGAAGTGGACTGCGCTGTCGTCGCGATTGGCGAAACTCCTGGCATTTCAATCATGATCGCTGCACTTGCCAAGCAACTCGGGGCACCACGCATAATCTGTCGCGTGGTAGACGACACACAGCAGACCGTCCTCGAATCGATGGGGATTGACGAGTTCACTTACCCTGAGTCGGACTCCGCCGAGCGGCTGGCCTATCGGCTTGATCTTAAAGGCGTGGTCGAGTCATATAAGATCTCGGATGAATACCATCTCCTGGAAGTTGCCGTACCCGACCGGTATGTCGGGACGCGCGTCAGCGAGATTAATTTCGTCGGAGAGCATCACGTACAACTGCTGACCGTTATCCGCCCGGAAAAACAGCGAAACCTACTCGGCACGGTCCACACGGTGCGCAAGGCCCAGGGCATCATCTCATCCGATATCGAGCTGGCAAAAGAAGATACGCTGCTGCTGTTCGGCGAAGTGAAAAGGTTGGAGGAATTTATTGGACAATACGAGTGACGCTGGCGGATAAGATACTAGACTTTCTTTCTACACTTCCAAACCCGGGCTCCTTGCCGAAAGGCGTGAAGGTGATGAACCCGTTCACCGACGAAAAAACCTTCGCGCTGGTGCGCCGCTTTTATACTACGTATTACAACGACAACGCACCGCGTACGGCCCTCTTGGGGATAAACCCCGGACGCTTCGGCGGAGGCATCACGGGAATTCCGTTTACCGATCCCATCAAACTGGAAAAATGCTGCGGGATTTCGAATGACTTTGAAAAACGCGCGGAGTTGTCGGCCGACTTCATCTACCGGATGATCGAAGCTTACGGCGGACCGAAAGCGTTTTACGGAAGATTTTATATCAGCGCAGTGTCTCCCCTGGGATTTACGTTGAACGGGAAGAACATGAACTACTACGACGACCCGAAGCTGGAACGCAACCTCCACGACTTCATCGTCAAGTGCATTAAGACCCAACTCGACTTCCCCCTCGACCGAAAGCGCTGCTTCTGCCTGGGCGAAGGAAAAAATTTCAAGTACCTTGCCAAACTGAACCGCAACCACGCTTTCTTCGACGAAATCATCCCCCTGCCCCATCCGAGGTTTATTATGCAGTATCGGAGAAGGAGAGTTGATGAATATGTGCGCATATACGTCGACGCGTTGAATAGTACTGAGTAAGGGACTTCGACAAGCTCAGCCACCGGTGACGTGAGTTTTTATTATAGTGGCTTCGACAGGCTCAGCCGCGGGAAGCTAACGGAAACCAATGATCAATGAACTAAACCCACTTCAACACATCAACACTTCAACACTTCAACACTTCAGTCACACCCTCGACCTCATTCGTCGCGAGCGGCAGGAAGACCTTGAGCAATACCGCCAGAAGGTTCTGCTGACACCGCTGCACAAAAGGACGCAGGAAGGCGTGTGCTGGTACCCGGTGAGAATGCGGAGGAATTACATCGGCACGGGTGAACGCCTCATCGTCGAAGTGGAGCGTGCCACGCACCTGGAACAGCCCCACGTGTTTCAATCGGGCAAGGTAGTGAGCCTGTTTTCCAATGCCGAAGGAAAACCGGAACGGGACCACACGGGCGGTGTGGTGAACTATGTGCGGGATAACGCGATGGTCATCACACTGAATGCCGACGACCTTCCCGATTGGCTCGATGACGGCCACCTCGGTGTCGACGTCATGTTTGATGAGGGCACCTATCGCGAGATGGAGTACGCCTTGAAGACGGTGATGCAGGCTGAGGATTCGCGGCTGGCGGAATTGCGCGATATCCTCCTCGGCTTGAAGCCGGCACGTTTTTCTGAACGGGAACCGGTGGCGGCTCCCTCCCTCAACGAGAGCCAGCAACACGCGATGAACCGTGTACTCGCTGCGCGAGATGTCGGCATTATTCACGGCCCCCCGGGCACTGGAAAAACAACAACGCTCGTCAAGGCAATAACAGTAGCACTCCAGACGGAACGGCAAGTATTGGTTTGTGCCCCAAGTAATGCAGCGATCGACCTCCTCGCGGAAAAGCTAGGCGACGAAGGGTTGCGTGTACTCCGGATCGGCCATCCCGCCCGGGTCAGCGAACAATCGCTGAGTAAAACTTTGGATGCTCGCATCGCCGCGCACCCGAATTACAAGGAACTCAAGCAACTCCGTCGCCGGATGGAGGAGTTACGCGTAGCGGCGTTTAAATACAAACGCAAGTTCGGGCATGCAGAGAAAAACCGGCGAAGAACGCTGCTTCGCGAATCAAAGGCATTGAAAGCGGATGCCGACGTGTTGGAGTTTTACATTATCAACGACCTGCTCCAAAACAGCGATGTCATTACGTGCACCCTTGTCGGCGCTTCGCAGCCGTTGCTGAGGTCGCGCACGTTCAAGACCGTGTTCATCGACGAGGCGGCGCAGGCGCTGGAGCCTGCGTGCTGGATCCCTATCATGCGTGCCGGCCGCGTGATCTTTGCCGGCGATCATCACCAGCTGCCGCCAACAATCAAGTCGCGCGAAGCTGCAGTCGCCGGCCTCGCTACCACACTCTTCGAACGGTGTGTCGAGCACCACCCTTCCGCCGCCACGATGCTGGAGATACAATACCGCATGCATGAGGACATCATGGCATTTCCCTCAAGTTACTTTTACGAAGGCAAACTCATCGCGCACGAGTCGGTACGCCACGCAACCCTGGGGCCCGACATACCTCCTGTGGAATTCATCGACACGGCAGGATGCGGATTTGCTGAGGAACAGGATCCGGAGACGCTAAGCCGTTATAATGTAGAGGAAGCAGCTTTTGTAGTTCGGTATGTCGACAAGCTGGTGCAGGAAACCGACCTCGTCAGCAACCCACGGACGATGGGCATCATCACTCCGTACCGCGCGCAAGTAGAGCGACTCACAGCAGGAATTGAAAGCCTGGAATGGTATGAGGCGTTGAAGCGTGGCATCACCATTGACACCGTCGACGCGTTCCAGGGGCAGGAGCGCGACATCATTGTATTGAGCTTTGTACGCTCCAACGACCGCGGCGAAGTGGGCTTCCTCGCCGACATCCGCCGAACCAACGTAGCCATGACCCGCGCCCGAAAGAAGCTGATTATGATCGGCGACAGTGCCACGCTTGGTGCGCATGAGTTTTATATGGAGTTGTTGGAGTTTATGCAGGAGAGAGGGTTTTATCGGAGCGCATGGGAGATTGGACAGTAGGCAATTGCGTACCTATATTGCACCATATTTTTGCCCGCATGGACCTCAACCCCGTTCTCGAAGCCTTCAACCTCACCTCCGCCAAACTCACTCCTCTCTCCGGTGGCCTTATCAACGCCACGTGGAAAATCGAAACCGATACAAGCGTCTACATCCTCCAACGCATCAACCATGGCGTATTTAAATCCCCGCAAAAAATCGACGAGAACATCAGCCGCATTGCAAGCTATCTGAAAGACCATCATCCCGACTATTATTTCGTCTCACCCATTTCCGGAAAAGACGGACACACACTTGTGCACACGGCTGACGGATACTTCCGGTTGATGCCGTTTGTAGACAACTCCGTCACATTACACACCGTAACACACGCGAGCCAGGCCTACGAAGCGGCGCGGCAATTTGGAAAATTTACGAAGCTGCTTTCCGGATTTGACGCAAGTACGTTGCAGATCACGATACCGGATTTCCACAACCTGAGCTTAAGGTATGAGCAGTTCAACACGGCGCTGGCACAGGGAAACCCAGGTCGGATCGAAGAAACGCGCGAGGTGATCGATATTCTGCAGGACTACCGTTGGATCGTGGATGAATTTGAAGCGATCCGGAAAAATGTGGATTTCCGGATCCGCGTCACACATCACGACACGAAGATCAGTAACGTGCTCTTCGACAAAGATGGGAAAGGTATTTGCGTGATCGACCTCGACACGGTGATGCCGGGGTATTTCATTAGCGACGTTGGAGATATGATCCGCACGTATGTGTCGCCCGCCAACGAAGAGGAGCGCGACTTCGACAAGATCCGCGTCCGCGACGACGTCATGGATGCCCTCACCGAAGGCTATCTCGAATTCATGGGCGACGAACTTACCGCCACCGAAAAAAAACACACGCGCTACTCCGGAATGTTCATGACCTACATGCAGGCATTGCGATTCCTTACGGACTATCTCAATGACGACGTCTATTACGGCGCCCGTTACGATGGCCACAACCGTGTACGCGCCATGAATCAGGTCCGGCTGCTTTCTGAGTTGGCCACCGATTAATGGCTGACGATTATTGTCTCGATTTAGTTTGGACAATTTGGGCTTTGAAATTTTACCGTCAAGACGCGATGGCGCAGAGCGTCAGGTTAAAACGGTCAAGGTAATTCGTCAGCTCCTCCAAATTCCCTTCCTCCCTTTCGCCCTTTTTCCTACATTGTATACCGATACTGAAACGAATCGCCATGAAGTCCAACCGCAGAAAATTCATCCAGAACCTGGCGTTGGGGACGGGAGCCGTCGCCGCCGGAATTCCTTCATTTGCCTTTACGGGTGAAACCCCGGAAAGCCTCGCCAATGGTGTAGCGCGCGGCAATGGCAGGCAGACGTTCAACATGAGCGGGTATGCCGCACCCAAGCTCGATGTCGTCCGTATCGGCATCATCGGGTTGGGCAACCGCGGCTCGGGGGCAGTTGCGCGACTGAGCCGCATCGAAGGTGTAGAAATAACAGTTTTGTGCGATAAGTATCCCGACCGCATTGCCCGGGCACAGGAACGACTCGCGAAGTCAGGCCGGCCCAAAGCGAAAGAGTTTAGCGGCGAGGAAGGATGGAAAGCGGTATGCGAAAGCAAGGACGTCGACTTGGTCTACACACCGACGCCGTGGGACCTGCACACACCCATCGCCGTGCTCGCCATGAAGAACGGTAAACATGCCGCCGTAGAAGTGCCGGCCGCCGTCAACATCGACCAATGCTGGGAACTGGTGGAAACCTCGGAGGCGACGAAGAAGCATTGCATGATGCTCGAAAACACGTGTTACGATTTCTTCGAGCTGTTGACACTGAATATGGTGCGCAACGGTCTCTTGGGCGAGGTCGTCCATGCCGAAGGGGCTTACCTACACGATCTGAGTCGCGGCAACCTCTTCGACAAGAAAGGATATGCCGACATGTGGCGGTTGAAGGAAAACATCGGAAGAAACGGCAACCTCTATCCTACGCACGGGCTTGGTCCCATCGCCCAATGCATGAACATCAACCGCGGCGACCGGATGGAAAAGCTCGTGTCGATGAGCTCTGACGACTTCACCCTCAACGCGATCGCCAAAGAACTCGCAGCGGAAGATGCGTTCTTTAAGGAATATGTCGACAAGCCGTACCGCGGAAATATGAACACGTCTATCATCCGCACCGCGCGGGGCAAAACCATCATGAATCAGCATGATGTGTCAACCCTGAGACCCTATTCGCGCATTCACCTCGTCAGCGGCACGAAGGGCATCGTCCAGAAATACCCTGAACCGGAACGCGTAGCGTTTGGTCATGAGTGGGCAAGTGAAGCCGAGTTGAAAGAACTATACGACAAATACACACCACCCATCGTGAAACACATCGGCGAAATGGCTAAACAAGTAGGGGGACACGGAGGCATGGACTTTATTATGGACTGGCGCCTTATCGACTGCCTCCGCAACGGCCTGCCCCTCGACCAGGATGTCTACGACGCCGCGGCCTGGACCGCAGCCGGTGTCCTCAGTGAAACAAGTGTTGCAAAAGGATTCCAGGTTGTCGACTTCCCTGACTTCACAAGAGGTGCATGGAAGACGAATAAGCCGGTGAATTTGACGTTGGAAGGGGGCGCTACTACTACTGTCAGGGCACAGTAGGACTGAACCACATAGATTCTGTGTTAAGATCAAAGGTTTTTTGGTTTTTGTTTTAGGA
>JAJJPK010000088.1:0-19776 GCA_032907565.1 Cyclobacteriaceae bacterium
CTGTCAAGCGAAACGTTGGCCGTGATAGAACCGTTGGGCGTGTTACAGTTGGTGAACGACCCCACGGCACCCATCACGATGTTGGGGATGACAATATTATTCGTCACCGTCACTTCTTCCGTATCGGTACATCCGGTTACGTCGTCCGTAACTTTTACCGTATAGATCCCGGCGGCCAGGCCATCGGCCGTGCTTGTCGTCGCAACCCGATTACCGGGAAGCGTGTTTTGGCCCCTGAACCATTCAAAGCTGTATCCAGTAGTTGTGCCGCCCACGTTGGCGCTTGCGGAACCGTTAGGTTGGGCAGGGTCGCACGACGTCTGGGTAGCTGTCACTGATGCGCTTACTACTGGAGGCGTGGTTTGCACCAACGTCACCGTAACAGGCTCTGAGCTACACTTGGTATTGTTGTCAGTAGCAACAACCGTGTATTGTCCGGCGGCAAGTCCCGTGCGGCTGGCACCGGTGAAGTCAGGGGAAGGCTTGACCGCCGCCCCGCGATACCACTCGAACGTGTAGCCGGCGACTACGCCGCTTACAGATGCGGAGACCTCACCGGAGTTGGTATCCGAACACAACAGGTCAGTCTTGGATACCGTTACAACAGGCTCAACCGAAAGATCCTTAATCGTGGCTGACTGGATGCTTTGACATCCTGTGGCCTTCTCCGTAACAAGTACAGTGTAGGTTCTGGGGTACAGGTTGTTAATAACGTGGCTATTACCGATGAGTGGCGACGTGAAGATATCGTTACCGTCGTACCAGGCGTACGTATACTTGCCCACGGGCTCGCCACCGTTCACCACAGCGCGCAACTTACCGTTCGGATCCTTACAGTTTGTGTACGACCTTTCTTCTATAATTTCGACAGTCACGTCACTTTCGACAAGGTCAACCACTACGGTCGCTGTATCGGAGTTACAGCCTGCAGTTTTGTGAACAGCATATACGGTGTAAGTACCTTCAGCCACATTGTTGTAGGTGGCGCCCACATGGTCTGCAGAGGCTATCGGCTTGGCTACGTTTCCGATGGACCAATAGAAGTTATAGTCGGCTGTGTTTTCGCCACCGCCTACAGATACATAAGCCCTTACGGCGCCGTTGTCCGGCGACGTGCTGCCAAGACACTTGATGTTGTCATCGATCTTTACAGCGACGACGCTCACCGGCAGCGGTATAATAGGGGCGGAGATAATGTTGTCTGAGTAATCGCACTCAAGGAAGTCGGTGTTCGGCAGCGATATCGGGGTAGGTACGGTAGTCCCGTTGTCGTTGAGTACGATGTATAGCGTGAACTGCGACCCAGGTCCTTCCACCGTAGCGTTCAGTACGGTGTGTATCGACCCGACGTTAAAGTTGTTGAGCTTGACTACTACTGTGTTGAGTCGCGTAGCGCCGGGTTGTTCCGGGTTACCATCATAGAACGTAATTGGAACATCGCCGCTAAGCGACACGTCGCCGAGGTTCTGGATCTGGAATGTCACCTGGAAGTTGCCGTCAGGACATGTCGGCGGGTTCACCGTCAGGGAGTTGTCAACATACGCGATGTTGGGTGCCGCGTAGGTAGGACAGCCCTGAGAGTTCAGGAACGGCGACTGGTTGAGGAAGTTGTTCAGAGGCCGGTTCGGTCCCTGTGTACAGTTACCCATCGACCACACGAGGTGGTGCTTTTGCTGTTTTCTGGGGATGGTGAGGTCGTCGTTGACGTTCACGTTGAAATACCCGTGCTGGTTCCACAACCTCCGCGCGGGTACCCAGGGTTCGGCGGCAGACTTAAAGACGCGTACGTGCGAATACCGTGAGTAGCTCAGGTTACAGAAATTGTCAGCCGACAATTGGTCGTCGAAACCGCAAGTGATACACAATTCCGTTGAACCGTCACCGTCTACATCAGCCACGATCGGGTACTCCCGATTGGTACGCGAAATACATGCCTGCTGGCTGAAAATGCTACCGTCGGAACCGTTGATGATGTACAGGTAACGCTCGTCGCGATACACGATCTCGGACGATCCGTCACCGTTAAAGTCGAACAGCGTACAGCCCGTATAACCTGACGTTTCTTCGTTTACAGTAATCCGCCACAGCAGGTCCAGGTTTTCGTCCAGCGCGTACAAGTATTTACCCGACACATAGGAGACGTTCATCAACCCGTCACCGTCGAGGTCGGCTACATTCAAGCGGCCCGTACCGTTTTGCCATCCATAGCGGTAGTACTGTCCCGTCGACCCATCGCAGGGTGCGTTTACGACGACGTTGCCAGGGATCGGATCAGAGTATGTCTTGACCACATCGTTGTGAACATCCCAGAAGAAGATCGTGGTGTATAAACGGTTGTTTATCCGCTCGCCACCGGAGGCGAGGATATCGAGATGGCCGTCGAGATTGTAGTCGGCCACACTGGTAGCGTTGTAAGGGTTCTTGACCTCGTACTCGGGCAGGCTCTTCAGCAGGGTACGAGTCCCGGCATTGGCCCCGCGTGTCCCCAGGTTGATGTCATAAATCCGGCAGCCGACTACCAGTTCGAGTCTGTCATCGCCCAGGATGTCTACGGCTACAGGCCCACCATTGAGACTATTCCATTCAGAGTCGGTGTCCGCGTCGGTATCGATAATGATTGTACCCGTATGGGCATCGATGATCATATCTTTCACGTATACTTCCACCTTGCCGTCTCCGTCGAAGTCGGCGAGACCGTACTCGATAGCGTCAAGCGCATCGCCACTTCGGCCGGTGCGTTCGCGAATCTTCGTTCTCCAGATCTGATTCAGGTTGCAGTCGTATGCATACAGGTAAAGGTTGTCACCAACATAGCCCTGGTAGAAAAGCTCAGCGCAGTCGTCATCGTCAATATCCAAAGGGGCGTGAAGCTGACACTTACCTTCTTCTTGACGCTACCGTCGTTACCATTGAGGATGATAAGCTCCTTGGTATACCGGTTCATCGTGGCGATCTCGGGAATTCCATCCCGGTCGAGATCACCGATCGACATCCGGCCAATGTGGTTAGTCGTTTCGTTAGGCGAAGCGAAGTCGAGGGTCATGGTAAACTTCGGGAACTGCGAAGGTACAGCTTCGCAGAGCACGTCGTTACCCATATAGAATCCCTCACACGCCTGACTATTCGCACAGTCGCCGTCGTAACAGTCAATGAAGCCGTCGAAGTCGTCATCAATCCCGTTATTACAGATCTCCGTCTGTGCCCAGGCAGACCCAGCGTACAGCCCGGCGGCGATCGTCAGAAGGAAAAACAACTTTTTCATACCCGTAGCAATTCGTAAAAAAAACTTCAACCTGACACAACTGTTCTATAGCTCTTAAAATGTCGTTTTCATGCTTTCATCTACCTGAGCAGCGTAATACTGCCTGTTCTGGGGGTATCTTCCTCCCCGTCACACCTTATTATATAGTAGTAAACCCCGTCAGGTAAGCGCTTTCCGTTAAAAGTGCCGTCCCAGTCATTTAAATAGGGTTTTGCCTCGTACACCTTTATACCCTTTAGGTCATAAATGGAAACCCCGCATTGTGGGTATTCAAGGATATTTCCAACCGTCCAACTGGCATTTATGGCGTCATCATTGGGCGAAAAGAAGTTTTTTGGCTCCAGCTTGGTTACCGTGGCTTTTCCGGAAACCTCCACCTGGACGGTTCCGGTTGCGGTACAACCCCCCGGCGCAGCGCCCGTAACGGTATAAACCGTGGTAACTACCGGGCTAGCCACCGGGTCGGGAATGGTGGGATCGGACAGGCTGGCCTCTGGCGTCCACAGGTAGTCGAGCAATCCGTCGGCATGAAGCTGCGTTGTCTCGCCCTCGTTAATCACAGGGGGCGTTGCTGTAACCGTAATGGCCGGAGCCGTTTCCATGGTTACATTCCGGCTGGCGTTAAGCGTGCAGGCGGTGGTCGTGACTTCGACCGTATAAGTACCGCCTTCGGTCACCGTGATGGAGGGGGAGGTCTCTCCCGTACTCCAGAGGTATGAGTTGTAGCTTCCGGTTACTTCCAGAACAAGCGATTCGCCTGAGCATATCGTATAGTCGCCATCGGGATTGGTAATGGAAGGAACGGGAGCAGTCTGTACGTTGATCGTTTTGGTCGGCGACGTGTTCGCGCAAAGACCGGAATAGCTGACCTGGAGCGTCACGTTGAAAGATCCAGAGGTGAGATAAGTGTGTGTCGGATTTTGCTGGGTCGACGTATTGCCGTCGCCGAAGTTCCAGTTGTATGTCGGCGTTACGCCCGACGCAACTGAAGATGTGTTCGTAAACAGCACCAACTGTCCCATGCAGGCATCCGACGGCATGGTAAAGTTGGCTGTGGGCGACGTCGCCACCGTGATACGCACCGGATCCGTGTCGACGGCCGAACATCCGGGATACGTTGCGCGAACATAATAGTTTCCTGAGGTACTCACTGTGAGGGTTGGGTTCGTCTCCCCGGACAGCAACCCGGTTCCCGACTCATACCACTGATACGTTGTACCGGCGAGTACGGGAGATACAGTCAGCGTCTTCGTATCGCCCTGGCAGATCACGTCGTTGCCCGGGTACGTAACCTGAAAGCTGCCGATGTCGATAGCTTCAACTACAGTAGAAACGGTTGTTGCTACGCAGCTTCCAATGACAATGTCGACGTAGTACCGTCCAATGTTTTCAGGTTGGAAGTTGGTGAGGGGTGGGGGAGTTCGTCCCGTGGCCGTATAGCCGGCGGGACCATACCACCGATACTCGGTTGCTCCAACGTCGTTCACTTGCAAGTACAAGGGGCTGCCCACGCAAAGCGGACCGTTGTTGGACGCGACCGGCGTGCCGGAGAACGTGCCGGCGCTGACAGTGACTTCGATGATATCAGACTTTTTTGAGCAACTGCCGCCTTCAGCAATCGCTGTGACGGAGTATTTTCCGCTTACCGTGATGTCGGCGTAAGGATTGGGGCCTGAGGCAATTACCGTGTTGGTGGATTCATTTCGCCATTCGTAGGTCACGCCTCGACTGGCCGTCGCATAGAGACGGTAAGGCACCGCGTCGCTGCATATGTTCAGAGGCCCTGCCGGCTCGATGACAGGTATTAGGCAGTTGGAATTTCGAAGCACTGAAACCTTCGATGCAACGACTGCATTGTTGTCGTCGTCGACACTCGCGAATACAATGTCGGGCTTACCGTCGCCATCGACGTCGCCGATTTTGACGTGACGGCTGATGTATGTAATGTTGAGATTCGACGAGGTGAAGTTAATGTTCCCCGGTGTGCTGGTGTTGTTCAAGACCGTCATCTGCTTGTTGTTGATGGACACAACGGAAATGTCGGTCTTGCCATCACCATCGAGGTCACCAAAGTCGAGCCCCACGGGAATGCCCACGGTAACAAAGCTCTTGGGCGCGGCGAAAGACATGGTAGTGCCGTTGCTCGTGTTGTGGAGGACGGCTATGCTCGAGCTGAGCAGGAGGGTGGCCGCGATGTCGGGCTTTCGGTCGCCGTCGAGGTCGCCGATTCGAATGTTCTTCACCGACGCGGGTAGCGAAATAGTCGTAACGGAAGTCAGGCTTAGCGTACCGGGCGTGCTGTTGTTCGCGACGATGAACAGGTTACTGAAGTTTGTCTGGTACTGACCTGTTACGATCTCCGGGCGGCCGTCCCCGTTCAGGTCGTTTACCGCCAGCCCATCCGTAGTAGCTGCTCCGCTGATTGTAATCGTATAGGGCGTTGAAGCAACTGCAATGTTGCCGGGCGTGCTTTGGTTCTTAAGTACGGTTATGGTGTTGGCGTCCTGGTTGGAGATGATCACTTCGGGTTTGCCGTCACCGTCGAGGTCGGCGATTGCAGGTGTTGTGGATTTCTTCCCGATGTTGATCGATTGTCCGCTGAATGTAAAGTTGCCGGGACCTGTGCTCGTGTTCCGATACAGAAATACGCGGTGACCGTCGCCGTCTTCGGTGAGCACTATGTCGGGTTTACCATCGCCATCAAGGTCGCCGCAGCGGATGCGCAGCGTTTTGGTGCCGGGGGTAAGGGTTGCTGCAGTCGCGAAGTTGACGTTGCCGGCGCCCGTGCTCGTGTTTCGGAGGATGCGGACCGAAGTGGCTTTGTTGCCGGCGGTACCCACGTCGACCTTTCCGTCGGCGTCGAAGTCGCACAGGCAGATGTCATACAATCCGCTTTCCGCATCGAAGTCGTACTGTCCCTGAAGCGATGAGGTAAGGAAGGGGCTTGTTCCGCCGTAGGATAACAGGAATTGCGGCCGGGTATATCCGGACAGGCCAGAGGTCAGGTTGGTGACCGAAATGTTGTCGTACGTGGTACCCTCCGGTACCTTAACCTCGAGTACCTGGTTGGAAGCAGATTGAATGGATCCTTTGGCAGCGCCAAACTGAACCTGAAGCTGGGATGCGTCTGCGCCGAAGTTGTCACCTGTAATCGTTACGACGGACCCCATGGGGCCGGAAACGACGTCCACACCCTTGACCTCCGGTTTTTGACCCAGGGAAGGCCATGCGCAGCCCAGCGCGACAATTAGCGCGAGTAAGCTTGTTCGAATGCGTAAATGACTGACTAGCAGCATTTTAAAAAATAGTTACCCCACTGTTCCCATCAACGGATCAAAAAATCGGCTGATCTCACCGTTAAATCGTTCTCGCCGCCTGCGATGTAACCCCCGTTGGTGGATTACTTATCGCTTTGTACCGATATCACCCGGGCGTTTTTGAGCCGGGTATATTTTTGAAGATTTCGAGCCTCCTCGGCCGCTTCGCTGGCTTTGGGGGTACTCAGCACGAACACGTAATACCGCTTTTCTTCTTTGTGGTAGAAGATGTCGGCGTTATACCCCGCATCGACGACGCGTTTCTTGTACACGTCGGCCGGCGCGAAGTCGGTAAAGGCCTTGAGTACTACGTAGTAAGTCCGCTTCGCCGTCGGTTCGGTCTGGTTCAGGCGATCCAGGTCATTTTGCGACCCGGAGAACCGAGCCTGGTGGCGTACTTCAGGTGCCGTTTGGAGGGTGGATCGGATTACGGGGTTCTTCCTCCGATAGGTCTTTTCCTCACCGAGTCTGAGGCCCAACTGAATTTCATGGGTGCCGGTAGAGAATCCCGCTTCAGGCTGACCTCCGGGTTCATAGGAATAACTCAGCAGAAATTTTCCGAAGGCGAAACCGGTATGGCCGGTAAGGCCATAACCCTGCCGGTAGCCGGCGCCGAGCCAGAAGTTTTCTGACATGTTGAGTTTTGCAGTTGCTTCGAACTGATTCGTTCCGAACGCCGAATACTTGTACATGGCATACAACTCGAGCGGTGCATATCCGCCGGCGGTCCGTACGCGTCGACGCACACCTTTGCGTCGCCTGCTCACCACTTTGCCTTCAGTTTTTTTTCGGTAGTACACCATCGCATACGCATTGTCGAATGGGCTAAAGCCAGTCGACGAAAAGTGGCTTGGCGAATTGAACACGGGTGTGAAAAGCTGGGGCAGAGAGATCCCGACGTTTATTCCTGAGGTTGAGCGAAACAACATACCGAAGCTTGCGGCTGGTTGTATGTTGTTGGCGAGGTAGCCGGTAAGCGCCGGGTCGTCGAGGTCGTCAGGATCAAGTCGCGTGAAGTCGATGCTGTTCGTGATGGCACCTCCTGAGAGACCGAAGAACATTACATTTTCATCGCCGAGCGCAATGCCGTGTGCGTAGGTTAACATGAAATCGGTAGTGCGCAAAACGCCGCGCGAAAAGTTTGATGCCTTCGCCCCGATGCCGGTAAACGATTCGTTGATCAGGGTAGAAAAATTGACCGTCGTCAGGACGGGTGATCCATCGATGCCCATCCATTGCTGACGGTGGTTGAAAAAAATATAGAAATAATCAGAGGCCACTTCTGCTGGATTATACAGGTATGGATTGATCATAAAGCTGTTATACACCGGATAATTCTGTGCCCTTACCTGGTGAATCCAAAAAAAATGAACCGCAAACATCAGTATCCCGAATAGCCTCGACATTACCCTCATTTATCGCAGGTAAGCACGATTAGTCACCCTGAAAAAACTACGATCCTTACCCCCTGGTGCAAAAAAATCCGACCCTCAGGCGGCCAGACGCTACATGCAAAAAATCAACTTATAGAAAACTTACGAATATACGTCGTTTTTTTCTTTTAAGAGACGCCGTTTTCGGGTAACTTATTACAGATGCAGTTAATTTTGTAGCTTTGTGGGTTCGATAACCATTTTTTAAGCTGTGTGAACTGGAGATTGTTGTTTTTTCTGCTTTTTGGACTGCTTTCTGCGAACGCTTCAGCCCAAATTCTAATCGGTCCAACCGCGGGTCCAAACTTTTCATGGGCCAGCTTTGACGACGACTATTTGAAAGATACCTATAGTGTTCGCCCGGTGGCGGGCTTTCACGCAGGTGTAATGGTACAATTTCGCGTTCAAAAGCGTTTTTTTCTAAACAGTTCGCTGATTTATTCGACGAAAGGTAAAATTACCCGAAGTGAGATTGATCCGCTCTTTCGCAACCAGGTAACCTACAAGTATCTTGAGATGCCGATCCTTTATACGGCCGAGTTCAAGGGTACCGTAGGAAGCAACCGTGAATACAAGTGGTACTTCGGTGTGGGCCCTAACGTGAGCTACTGGCTCGGAGGGAAGGGGACAATAACCAGCAGCGACCTAAACGAACTTGCCATCGACGAATTGCCGTACAAAATCGTCTTCAATAAAGAACCGGAGGACACGGGCGAGGAGGAGATGTCGGTGAAAGACCCCAACAGAATGCAGCTTGGTCTTAACATTGCGGCCGGATTTGTTTTTGAACCGATGGGGTACCAGAAGTTTATGGTCCTGTTTCGTTATGAGCTGGGACACAGCTTCCTGAGCCGCACAACGGATGGGGTATTGGTTCCCGTGATTTACCAGGAACCCATGCGCGTCAGGAACCACGGACTGCGCATATCGTTGTCGTACCTGATCGACACCAAGGTATCTGAACGGAAGAAGGGGAAGAGTACGATCAAACACTCGAACAGGAAAAGGCGGTAGTTCATTTCCCGCTGAAATCAATGCGCTTCTGTCGCGAATTGCGTTCGTAGAGATACAGAATAATCCCATCTTTCAAGCCTACTTCGGGAACAAGAATATGCCGCGCATTCGCCCACTCCATCACCTTTGCATAAATATGGCTGGCAGGAACGATCACATCGGCGCGATCGGGATTCATCTGCAACTGGTAGATGCGATCTTCGATGCTATACTGCTCGATCATTTTCCTGATCTGATGAATCCTGCGCAGCGACAGTAACTTGCCGGGCTTAAGCTGGGCGAGCTCGAATATCTTGCTGATGTTTCCCCCTGTCCCGACGGCAATGACCCTTCCGTACTCGGGTTTCACGTTGCGTCGGACCCATTGCTCCATATCGCTCCACATTACCGGTGTATCGGTTTGTTCAAGGATACGAACGGATCCTACTTTGAACGATCGCGTCTTGATCTTCTTTCCCGATACGTAAAGGTTTAGTTCGGTGCTGCCGCCACCCACATCGATGTGGAGGTATGTATCGTCCCCAAGGAAGGAGCCGATCGCCTGGTTGATAAGCTGGGCTTCCAGGTTACCGTCGATCACGTTGATTACGATGCCCAACTCGTCTTCAACGCGACGTACCAGCTCTTCACCGTTTTCCGACTCGCGCATGGCCGACGTCGCACAAAACATGTAATCGTCGACCTCGTACAATTCGATGAGCAGTTTGTATGCGCGCATCAGTTTGATGAAACGGTTCATGCTCTCCCTGCTGATGCTCCCTGTGGCGAAAACGTCATGACCGAGGCGCAAGGGGAAACGGATGTATTCCAGCTTCTTGAACAACACCCGATCGTTCCGTTTCAAAACTGACGAGACCTGGAAGCGGATGGCGTTGGAACCGATATCTACTGCGGCAAGCTTCAAGTGGAAACGTAGGGAATTAACGGGCCAAACATAAAAACATAATTCGATACATGCCTCCGAAAGTTTGCAAACGATAGCATTCTCTCATGGACTATGCTTATTCTTCGTTGAAAGCCTCCTCACCGGCCATGCTATCGCTGTATTACTCACCACGATAGATAACGATCGCGTGTTATACCATCGTAGATTTTTCTTTTTTTAAAGTTTTATGCGTTTATTTGCACCTGCTTATCCAGAAAGACCGAGGGATTGGGCCCTTTGACGTCTTAGCATCCTGCCCGGTTCGGCCGCGGCGTTGTGCTAATTCCCACCAGCCCCGCTTGCGGGGATGGAAAAGATAGGCACCCCACCATTTTGGGCTCTCTGGAAAGCTTATATCAGTGAAGAGAGTCTATGACAATCAGTGAGATTTTAAAAGAAAGGATCCTGGTGCTCGATGGCGCCATGGGTACAATGATCCAGCGTTATACGCTGGAGGAAGCCGACTTCAGGGGTGAGCGTTTTAAGGATCACCCACATTCACTCAAGGGCAACAACGACCTGCTTTCAATTACCCGCCCCGCCGTCATTGCGGCAATACACCGCGAATACCTCGAAGCCGGAGCTGACATTATTGAAACCAACACGTTTAGCAGCAACTCTATTGCCCAGGCCGACTACGGACTGCAGGACATCTGTTACGAACTAAACCTGGAAGCCGCCCGCCTGGCACGGTCGGTTGCAGATGAGATTACCGCCAAAGACCCGGCAAAGCCGCGGTTCGTTGCAGGCGCCATTGGCCCGACAAACAAAGTCGCCTCCATGTCGCCCGACGTCAACAACCCAGGCTACCGCGCCATAACTTTTGATGAACTCGTGGCGGCCTTCGCTGAACAAGCACGCGGGCTGCTTGACGGTGGGGTCGACGTACTCCTCATCGAAACGATAACCGATACGCTGAATGCCAAGGCCGCCTTGTTTGCAATCCAAACCCTCTTTGAAGAACGAGGAAAGGAAACTCCCATAATGGTGTCGGGTACCATCACCGACGCCAGCGGACGAACGCTGTCCGGTCAGACAACTGAAGCCTTTCTCGTTTCGGTTTCACACGTCCCCCTGCTCAGTATCGGCCTGAACTGCGCGCTCGGTGCAAACGCACTGAGGCCTTACCTCCAGGTATTGAATCAGCAGGCGCCGTGCTTTGTTAGCGCGTACCCCAACGCGGGCTTGCCGAACGAGTTCGGACAGTACGATCAGGGACCCGAAGAGATGGCGGCGCAAGTAGAAGAATATCTCAAGGAAGGTCTTGTCAACATCCTGGGAGGATGCTGCGGGACCACCCCGGAACACATCAAAGCCATCGCGGAATTGTGCAAGAAGTATAAACCCAGGGTGCTGGCAGACCAGTACGCCTGACCATAACCCTATCTCCCAAATTAGATCATGCGTAATCAATATTTGAGGTTGAGCGGCCTGGAGGCGGTTACATTTACGCCTAATTCAAACTTTGTCAATATCGGAGAACGGACCAACGTTACAGGGTCCAAGCGGTTCCTGGAACTGATAAAGTCCGATCGGTTTGATGAAGCGTTGGAGGTCGCGCTCGATCAGGTACGTGGCGGGGCGCAGGTCATCGACGTCAACATGGACGAGGGGATGATCGACTCAGAAGCCGCCATGGTGAGGTTTCTCACCCTGATGGCCTCCGAGCCGGAAATCGCTCGCGTGCCAGTAATGATCGACTCCTCCAAATGGAATGTCATCGAAGCGGGGTTGAAATGCCTGCAAGGGAAAGGCATCGTTAACTCCATCAGCCTGAAAGGAGGAGAGGAGGAGTTTCTAAGACAGGCCAGACTGGTAAAGAAGTACGGCGCCGCCGCCGTCGTGATGGCGTTCGACGAAGAAGGGCAGGCCGATACCTATGAACGACGCATCGCCATCTGCGAGCGCGCCTACCGGCTCCTCGTAGACAAGGTCAAGTTTCCGCCGCACGACATCATCTTCGATCCGAACATCTTTCCCATGGCTACCGGACTCGAAGAGCATAGAAACTATGCCGTCGACTTCTTCCGCGCCACCGAGTGGATCAAAAAGAATCTTCCTCACGCGAAGGTCAGTGGCGGGGTGAGCAACGTGTCGTTTAGCTTCCGCGGCAACCAAAAGGTACGGGAAGCAATGCACGCTGCCTTCCTGTACCATGCAATACAAAAGGGTATGGACATGGGCATCGTCAACCCCACGATGCTCGAAGTGTACGACGAAATCGACAAGGAACTCCTGGAACGTGTGGAAGACGTTCTGCTCAATCGCAGGGACGATGCTACGGAACGGCTGCTTGAATTTGCCGAGCGGGTGAAGGGCAGCGTGAAAAAGAAAGAAGCCGACACGGCCTGGCGCAACGGCACTATTGAAGAACGACTAACGCATTCGCTGGTTAAAGGCATCATCGATTATATCGAAGAGGACACGGAGGAAGCGCGGCAAAAATATGGTCCCCTGGAAGTAATCGAAGGCCCGCTCATGGATGGAATGAACGTCGTGGGTGACCTCTTCGGCGCCGGCAAGATGTTTCTCCCGCAGGTTGTCAAGAGCGCGCGTGTCATGAAAAAGGCCGTGGCTTACCTTACGCCATTCCTGGAAGAAGAGAAACGCAAGTCGGGCAAGGAAGGCAAGCCCGCAGCACGAATACTCCTCGCCACGGTAAAGGGCGACGTTCACGACATTGGAAAAAATATTGTCGGCGTAGTGCTTGCCTGCAACAACTACGACGTTGTCGACCTCGGCGTAATGGTGCCGGCGGAAAAGATACTGGACACGGCTGTCGAAGAAAAGGTCGACATCGTTGGCCTGAGCGGACTCATCACACCGTCACTGGATGAAATGGTGCACGTCGCGAAGGAGATGCAGCGCCGCAACATGACTCTCCCGCTGCTGATAGGTGGCGCCACAACATCACGTATTCATACAGCCGTTAAGATTGACCCGGCGTATGAGGGGCCGGTTGTACACGTACTTGACGCGTCGCGAAGTGTACCGGTCGCCAGCGAGTTCATCAGCACGCAAACACGCGACGCCGCTCATCGCAGGTTCAAGGAAGAGTACGGAAAGCTGAGAGCGGATCATGAACGCCGCAAGGAGGACAAGCACTACATCACCCTGAACGATGCACGACAAAACAAAGTCGCCATCGACTGGCAAAAAGAAGAAATTGTAAAGCCGTCGTTCCTGGGGAATAAGGTGTTGCTCGACTTCCCCCTGGAAACCCTTAGAAACTACATCGACTGGACGCCTTTCTTCCAGACGTGGATGCTGGCAGGCCGATATCCGGGTATCCTCAAAGACCCGGTAGTAGGAGCGGAAGCCACGCGGCTCTTTGAAGATGCGCAGCGCATGCTGGATGAGATCATCGCCAACAAGAGCCTGCGGGCCAATGGTGTGATCGGCTTCTATCCCGCCGTGGCAACGAAAACTGACGATGTGAAACTCTTCAGTGCCAACGGCAGTCACGAAATGCTTACCGTCATGCACTTCTTGCGCCAGCAAAACAAGAAGGCCAAGAATCTTCCCAACTTTTGCTTTAGCGATTTTATCGCGCCGGAAGAATCGGGCAAGACCGACTATCTCGGGCTGTTTGCCGTTACGTCGGGTATCGGACTCGAGGAGCTCGTCGAGAAATACCGGGCGGCGCAAGACGACTATTCGGAGATCATGGTCAAGGCGTTGGCCGACCGTCTCGCGGAAGCATTTGCCGAATGCCTGCACGAAAAGGTGCGCAAGGAATTTTGGGGATACGCAAAAGATGAGACGCTCTCCAACGACGATCTCATCGCCGAACGCTACCGCGGTATCCGGCCCGCACCCGGCTATCCGGCTTGCCCGGATCATACCGAAAAGAGAACCCTCTTCGATCTGCTCGATGCAGAACGTCAGGCAGGCATCCGCCTTACTGACTCATACGCCATGTACCCCGCCTCTTCGGTAAGCGGGTACTACTTTGCAAGCCCGCACTCGAAGTACTTCGGTCTCGGCAAAATCGACAAAGACCAAGTCACCGAATACGCGTCGAGAAAGAACATGACGGTGGAGGAAATAGAGCGATGGTTAGCGCCGAATTTGGCGTACGGCTGATGTGTTGAAGTGTTGATGTGTTGAAGTGTTGAAGTGTTGGAGTTGGTCCCTGATCATAGACTGAAGCAAAATTTTGGAGTGACGACCTTTTTGAGCACGAACGGTGGATCGGATATGCAATCATTGTGTAGTATTGCGAAAAGACCCTCGTTAGCGATGAGTAAAGTAGAACGTTTTGAAGACTTAAAGTGCTGGCAGGCCGCCAGAACACTGGTTCGGGAGTCATATGTGGCCGCCGGTGAAGGTAAGTTGCGTACTGATTTCGATACCAGGAGTCAGTTCAAGAGAGCCGCTCTTTCTTCAATGAACAACATTGCCGAAGGATTTGGGCGGTTTAGCGGTAAGGATTTTATTCGATTCCTGGACACGGCCCAAAGTTCTGTGCAGGAGGTGGAAAGTATGCTATATCTTTTTGAGGACCTGGAATACTTATCCATGGAAAGGATTAATTCCTTGAGAGCCAAAGCAGAAGATACTAAGGGCTTAATTCTAGGACTGATCAAGTACCTTAGAAGCAGATGAATATTTTTGTTCGTTTTGATCGCAAGACAATCTTTACTATCGGCTAATGCCTCGGATGCAGCGCAACTTCAACACTCCAACACTTCAACACTTCAACACTTTTATAACAATTAAACACATAAACACAGTATCAGCATGAAGGTCGTTGATCACCTTGCCCGCGCCAACGGCAAAACCCTCTTCACCATCGAAATACTTCCCCCCCTGAAGGGTGAGAATATTGCGACGTTGTTTGCGAACATCGACCCGTTGATGGAGTTCAAGCCGCCGTTTATCGATGTCACGTATCACCGGGAGGAATACGTGTACAAGACAAAGGAGGGCGGGTTGCTCGAGAAGAGCACGACGAGGAAGCGCCCGGGTACGGTGGGCATTTGTGCGGCGATACAAAACAAGTACAAGGTTGACACCGTCCCGCATATTATCTGTGGTGGATTCACGAAAGAGGAGACAGAGAATGCACTGATCGATTTGCATTTCCTCGGCATCGACAACGTGCTCGTACTCCAGGGCGACGCCATCAAGACGGAGTCGCGGTTTATCCCTGAGCCCGGCGGACACCACTATGCCTCCGAGCTGTTGCAGCAGGTGGTCGCGATGAACCAGGGCAGATATCTGGACGATACGCTACAAAGCCCGACGCCGACAAGCTTCTGTATTGGTGTCGCAGGTTATCCTGAAAAGCATTATTGCGCACCCAACCTGACAACCGACTTAAAGTATCTGAAGCTTAAGGTCGATCTTGGAGCTCAGTATATCGTGACCCAGATGTTCTTCGACAACAAGAAGTATTTTGATTTTGTCGCGCGGTGCCGCGAGATCGGGATCAATGTGCCCATCATTCCGGGAATCAAGCCGATTACCGGCAAGGCGCAGACCACTGTATTGCCCAAGGTATTTCATATCGACATACCCGAAGACCTGGCCGATGCCATCGACAAGTGCAAGAACAACGCCGAGGCGAAGGAAGTAGGGATCGAGTGGTGCATCCAGCAGTCGCGTGAACTCATCAAATACGGTGTTCCTACGCTTCACTTTTATTCCATGGGCAAGTCCGACCCAATATATCGTATTGCCAAAGAGTTGTTCTAGAGCGTAGCCGATTGCCCACCCACCGTCCCGGTCAATCCACCCTGCCGGTTACCCTCCGGTTCCGTCCGATATTAACCAGCCATATCGATTGAACCGGGGGGAAGGGATTGTCGTTTACATTAAATGGGCCTGCAACCCTGCTATTTTGTTTCGTTTGTAAGTTTATTTAACATTGCTGTCCGGGGAAAAATACGCCCTTGTGGTTGCTTTCCGGGCACAGAATAAACGCTCTAGCGTAAACATATGTTAATTTCAGCAGGCCCATTCGGTTGCCAGTGCGCATTATAAATTTCTTCAATGGATAAAGCCTTTATCTCCAGGCTGTATCAGGCACACAGGGATTGCCCTCCGTGCCCGTCGCCCGCCAAGGTAGTCAAGTTCCACGACGGGTTGTTGGCGACGTTGTTTCCTGATTTCGGCGCACTCCGTTTTGAGTTCGAGCGCGAGTTTGAACTGCACATCGAAGGCCTCAAGCTGGAGTTGGATCACCTCTTGTTCAAGGTGGGTGAGGACGTGGATGCGGAACGCATTGCGAGCGAATTCTTTGATGCGCTACCCGAAATCCACCGCATGCTGGTCAACGATGCGGCCTCCATGCTCGAAGGTGACCCGGCGTCGAGGACGCAGAATGAGGTCATCCGGACGTATCCGGGATTCTATGCTATTGCGTCGTACCGGATTGCCAATAAGCTGCTCAAGCTGGGTGTACCCGACATACCGCGGATCATTACCGAGCATGCGCACAGCAAAACCGGGATCGACATTCACCCCGGCGCCACGATCGGCGAGTACTTCTGTATCGACCACGGTACGGGGGTTGTGATCGGCGAGACGACACACATAGGAAGTCATGTAAAGATATACCAGGGCGTTACCCTGGGCGCGTTAAGCGTCAGTAAGGAAGATGCCCAACGAAAGCGACATCCCACCATAGAAGATCACGTCGTTCTTTACGCCGGGGCATCGATACTTGGCGGTGATACGGTAATCGGCCACCATAGTGTCATCGGTGGCAACGTATGGCTCACGCGCAGTGTCCCGCCTCACTCCAGGGTGTACTACCAGGCCCGGATGAACAACGGTGATCCCAATGAGTCCGATCTTGTGGTCATTCGGACCGGGGGTAATGACTAGTCTAATTGATCGCTTTATCCTTTGAACAACCCACGTCATGAAACTTACCGACCTTATCGGCAACACTCCTCTCGTTGAACTTCAGCGGATTCCCGTCAATCCGCGTGTCAGGATTTTTGGAAAGCTGGAGGGCAACAATCCGGGCGGCAGTGTAAAAGATCGGCCGGCGTACGGCATGCTCAGCGGGGCAATGGAAAGGGGAGAACTTAAACCGGGCGACAAGGTCGTTGAGGCTACCAGTGGCAACACGGGCATCGCCCTGGCCATGATCGCCCAGCTTCTCGGCGTGCATATGACACTGATCATGCCGGACAATTCAACGCGCGAGCGCATCCTCGCCATGGAAGCTTACGGCGCAAAGGTTATCCTGACGCCGGCGGCGAAGACTATAGAATTTTCGCGGCAGCTTGCCGAAGAGATGGCTGCCAACGACGGATACTATATCCTGAATCAGTTTGCCAACCCAGACAACTACCGGATCCACTATAGAACGACTGGTCCCGAGATCTGGCGCGACACGGATGGCAAGATTACCCACTTCGTCTCCGCCATGGGCACGACCGGCACCATCATGGGTGTCTCACGCTATCTGAAGGAGCAGAGAAAGGACATCCAGATCGTCGGCACACAGCCCACAGACGGTTCGTGCATTCCAGGGATCAGACGATGGTCGCCTGAGTTCCTGCCGAAAATTTACGAACGCGAACGGGTCGACCGTATTATCGATGTCGTCGAAGCGGACGCGCGGCTCTTCACCAAACGACTTGCCCGGGAAGAAGGAATTCTCGCCGGAATGAGCAGCGGAGGTGCGCTCAGCGCTGCTTTGAAAGTGGCGTCGGAACTCGACAGCGGGCTGATTGTCTTTATCATCTGCGACAGGGGCGATCGGTACCTTAGCTCGGACCTCTTTGCCTGACCTCCTTCCCACGCCGGCAGGATGTTAGCCTCTCAATAGCCACATACAGGCTAACAACAGCACCGTGACCATCATCAGCGCATACACCGCGAGGTTCGGATGCGTTAGTTTTTCAGTTTTCTTCATCGGGTTGTTTGTTTCGGGTTTAAAAAAGTTACGGTACCAGACCGTGACCACGACTAAAAATTACAACGCGATGTACGCTGCGTGGTGGTTGCGTAAATTAAGTAAACACAATGCTGTATTGCAAGAAATTTTTTGCACTAAGTACGTGATTTCTAGGTAGTTCGGTGGAATTTGAGGTTGTCTCAACGGCTTCAGTCAAGGCATTTGATGTTGCATTAAGCATTTCATTAAAATGCTTTATCTACGTTAAGATCTGAGGGTTATGATTTTTTGAAAAAGTAGAAATATAAGCGCCTTTGGCACCCAAATTGGAAAGAGGCCATTGGTAAATAACCTGGTGGCTATTCGAAAAATTTTTTCGCGATATCCAGCAAAAACAACCTTTGTGAATCGAAAGAAATCCTGTTTGATATCCAATTCTTCAATCCTTCAATTCTTCAATTCTTCAATTCTTAATTTACACGATGCCCTATTCAATCTTCAATTCTTCAACTCTTCAACTCTTTCTCTGGTATCCGAATCCGAACAGTTCCGACCGTATCCGTGCATGTCTGATGCTCCAATCACCCTCTACGAGTGATCACGACCGGATTTTTTCTGGTTTGATAATTGGAAAACAGCAAGGCAAAGCCTTGTACTATGGTTCGACATCTCCTGAAGATCTCCCTGAGGAATCTCTTCCTTAACAAAACTTACTCTATTATAAATGTTGCGGGACTGGTCCTCGGGATCTCTGTAAGCCTGATGATGCTGATTCATATTAACACTGAGTTGAACTATGAATCGGGTTTTGCAAAGGCCGACAGAATATACAGGGTAAATCGTACCAGTTGGGCGAAGTCCGCACTTCCGGTAGCCGATGCCATGAGGGAATATTTTCCTGCTATCGAAAATGCCGGCAGGATCGGACAATGGCAGACCGAGGATATCATGATGCGTGGAGAGACCCACATTCCTGTGGGGCAAGGGTTTCTGGCCGACCAAAGCATCCTGGATATCTTTGAAATTTCATTTGTTCACGGCGCTGTTCCTGGAGCGCTTAGTCGTCCGTATACCGTCGTCCTCACTGAAACCCTCGCGAGTAAATTCTTTCAGGATGAGAATCCCGTCGGAAAAACTGTGACCCTGGGCGGCACGGACGAACTTGAGATCACCGGTGTGATGCAGGACCTTCCGGCAAATACCCACCTCAAATTCGAATATCTCGTGTCCATGCCGACAATGCTCTCAAATTTACCCCCGGAACAGGTAGAGCATCGGGGATGGATGTCTTGTTTTACGTATGTCGTCCTGCCGGAAGATCACGATATCCGCCAGTTTGAAGCTGGGCTTCGGGAGTTTCAGTACAAATTTTTCGAGGGCCGCGCCACAAGGGAGGAAATCGACGCCGACGGAGAGTCCTTCGAATTAATCCCCATCACGGCAATACACCTGACGTCGCACCGGGAGCAGGAGCTAAGCCAGAATAGCGATATCTCCTACGTGTACCTGTTCGGCGCCATGGCCGTCCTCATCATTGTCATGGCCAGCGTAAATTTCATTAACCTCTTCGTAACCCAGCTGCTGAAAAGAAGCAAAGAGGTCGGCCTGCGCAAGGTGATCGGGGCGAGAAGAAAGCAGATCGTTGTGCAGTTCATGCTGGAGGGGTTCCTGGTTGTCGCCGTCGCAGGGCTGGTATCACTCGCGGTGAGCAATGCTGCTATCCCGTTCTATAATTCCGTCACAGGACTTACACTGGATAGCAATGGCCTGTTCACTACGCGCAACTTGTTCATTTTCTTCAGTGTGTGCTCCATTATATATCTCTTTGCAAGCGGCCTGCCTTCGCTGTTTATCGCAGGACTAAAGCCCGCAAATGCCATCAAGGGTCTCAAGCTTCCGACATCCTCATTGCTCAAGCTCCGTAAGCGATTGGTAGTTTTTCAGTTTGCCATTTCGATTTTCATGAT
>JAJJPK010000089.1:0-4527 GCA_032907565.1 Cyclobacteriaceae bacterium
AGTTCATGAAAAGTGGAAAAATTTATTAGGGTTAAGATTTGAAGATATCATTTCTCCATCTGAACTGTTAGAGATCGCCAGGGGTGGAAAATCAATGGATGCAGGAGCTTGCATCCATCTTGGAGCCTGCAGCGACACGACACAGCATGATGCTGATTACTTGTTGGAGAATAACTTTCACTATACAGTTTCTCTGTGTAGATGGAGCTTGTCCCATAATATGAGATTTGTGTATGCCTCTAGTGCTGCTACTTATGGAGATGGCAGTATGGGATATAGCGACAGCGATGAGGTAACCCGAAAGCTCAGACCGTTAAATATGTACGGCTATTCCAAGCATTTGTTTGATCTGTGGGCGCTTGATAATGATCTGTTCGATAAAATTGTAGGATTGAAGTACTTCAACGTATACGGCCCGTATGAAGATCACAAGGAGGACATGCGTTCATTGGTACATAAGGCCTACCATAAGGTGAAGGCTCTGGGTTATATCGAGCTGTTCAAATCTTACCACGGCGGTTTTAAGGACGGAGAACAGAAACGGGACTTCATCTACATACGTGACGCCGTTAATGTTACGCTGCATTTTGTTCTCGAATCGACCGCAGGCGGGTTGTTTAATTGTGGTACCGGGCGTGCACAGACCTGGCTTGATTTGGCTCACGCACTCTTTACTTCTATGGGCCGGCCGCCGGACATACGTTTCATCGAGATGCCGGAGACACTGAGGAGCAAGTATCAATATTTCACCCAGGCAGATACGGCGAAGCTTATTGGAGCAGGGTATGACAAACCTTTCACTTCGTTGTCGGATGGTGTGGATGAGTATGTAAAAAGCTACCTGGAGATTGTGTCGTAAGTGTTTGTTAAAGTCACGCGTACTACGAAATAATTGACCGCTTGGAATCGAGAATCACAGGAATGGTAATCGGCCAGATCAAGGAGAATTTTCGTCAGGCACAGGAAGTACTTGAGGCTTTTATTTCGAATCCACGAACCCTGGAAGCGATTGAGAAGGCTGCTGAGCTTATGGTACAGGCGCTGCGAAACCAAGGCAAAGTTATTTCATGCGGAAATGGCGGATCAATGTGTGATGCCATGCACTTTGCAGAGGAGTTAACGGGAAGATTTCACAATGACCGTGTCCCGCTGCCTGCACTTTCAATTTGTGATCCCTCGCACATTACATGTGTGGCTAACGACTTCGGATTCGACTATATTTTTTCACGAGTCGTAGATGCACTAGGCAAGCCGGGCGATATTCTTTTGGCGATCAGTACCAGTGGGACCTGCCAAGATGTCATAAAGGCGATTGAATCAGCGCAACAAAAGGGGATGAAGGTTGTCGGCCTTACAGGTAAGTCGGGAGGGAAGATGGCCCTTTTATGTGATGTCGAAATCCGTGTCCCCTATGAAGGGTATTCGGATCGTGTGCAGGAAATTCACATCAAGGTTATTCATTCACTGGTGCACCTGATTGAAATGGCTATGGAGAGAGGTACTTAAGTCGGAACACCGAGGACTATAAATTATATGGAAGGCAGAATTAGGATCAATCATTTTTTGCCCGTGATGTTGGGATTTTTTGTGATGGGCTTCATCGACGTTGTAGGGATCGCTTCCAATTACATCAAGCAGGATTTCAATCTGAGTGATACGATTGGTAACCTGATTTTGATGATGGTTTACGTATGGTTTGTTCTGTTCTCCATTCCCACAGGGATCTTGATGGATAGGATAGGTCGCAGGAAGACAGTATTTGCAAGCATTGTGATAAGCTCAATAGCACTTTTTGTTCCGATGGTATCATACGATGTCGTCAATGTACTGATATCGTTGGCGATGCTGGGGATTGGTAATACGATGCTTCAAGTATCGCTAAACCCCCTGGTGGGCGATATTGTACCTGATTCGAAATTGGCGAGTAGCCTTACCTTTGGCCAGTTCATCAAGGCAATATCCTCTTTTTCGGGACCGGTCTTGGCCGGGGGAGCAGCGTTCTATCTGGGCAACTGGTTGTATCTATTTCCATTGTTTGGCGGCGTATCAGTTCTTGCGGCACTTTGGATTAACGGTATTAAGATCAACGAAGCCGGGAAAGGAGGAAAAAAGGCGTCATTTGCAGATTGTGTTCGATTGCTCCGCGATCGTATAACGCTCGGACTGTTCATCGGAATTCTGTTGGTTGTCGGGATAGATGTTGGCCTTAATGTGTCTATACCCAAGTATCTGATGTTCAAGGGAAATCTGCGCCTTGAAGAGGCCGGGCTGGGCATCAGTCTATATTTCGCAGCGAAAGCAGCGGGCGCATTCCTTGGGGCAATTTTACTGTCGAGGATATCAGTTAACAAATTCTACACCGCGACTGTCGTAATGGCACTTGGTTCTCTGTCCTTTACCTTGCTCATACCCTCGTTGGCTGGAGTTTATGTGGGAATTTTTCTGTTGGGAATTACTTTATCCAATATTTTTTCAATTATCTTTTCCAAAGCTCTACAACACAATCCCGATTACAGAAATGAAGTGTCCGGGTTGATGATGATGGGGATTATTGGCGGTGCAATTGTTCCTTTAGCAATAGGCATAGTCTCGGATAATCTTGGGCACACCATGGGTATGTTGGTGGTAGGCATTTGTATGGTTTACTTGCTTGTCAATTCGATGTATGGACGCATGGCATTGATAAAAAGTCAGGAACTTTCCTGACAAGCTCTTCTCGTACAAGTAATATATCCAATCCATGATACTTCGCGCAATCAAAGAGTTGTCCGCCCAGGTTCTCCCTGATGTGATTCGGATTCGAAGGCATCTGCATCAGCATCCGGAGCTGTCGTTTCAGGAATACGCGACCAGTGATTACATCAAGTCGCAAGTGGACGAGATGGGCATTTCCTGGCAGCCTATTGCCGGTACAGGGGTGTTGGCCACTATCGAGGGGGAGTCCCCTGAGTCCAATGCCGTCGCGCTTCGTGCCGACATCGACGCGCTGCCGATCCAGGAAATGAACACAGTTGACTATGCGTCGAAGAATCCGGGCGTTATGCACGCCTGCGGCCACGATTTTCACACGTCATCGTTGCTGGGAACCGCAATGATATTGCAGCATTGCAGGGGCAAATTCAAGGGCAGTGTAAAGCTTCTTTTTCAGCCGGGGGAGGAAGTATTGCCCGGTGGTGCGACTCTCATGATCAAGGAAGGTGCATTGCAGAATCCGGCTCCGACGGCAGTTATTGGACAGCACGCAATGCCACGCATTCCTGTGGGAAAGATTGGTATCAGGAAAGGCAAACACATGGCCTCGATGGATTCGGTGTCTATCCGCATTATTGGAAAAGGAGGTCATGGAGCCGAGCCTGATACCCTTGTCGATCCGGTGGTTATTGCTTCGCATGTTATTGTTGCGCTTCAGCAGATTGTGAGTCGTATGGCGAGTCCGAAGGAACCCTCCGTGCTCTCGTTCGGTAAGGTAGTAGCCAACGGCGCGTTCAATGTTATTCCAGACGAGGTTCACCTGGAAGGTACCTTTCGCACCATGAATGAGGCATGGCGTGAAAAGGCACTGGGCTTTATCGAAAATATGGCCAGGACAGTCACAGCGGGTATGGGCGGAACATGTGAAGTGCGAATTGGTCGGGGGTATCCTTGTCTTGTCAATGAAGAAAAACTTACAACCAATGTCCGGAATGATGCCATAGAATATCTCGGCGAAGAGAACGTGATCGATGAAGATATCTGGATGGCGTCTGAAGATTTTGCCTATTACGCGGAAAAAGCGAGTTCGTGCTTCTACCTATGCGGTGTAGGCAGTGAGGAAAAAGGAATCGGTTCTCCGCTGCATTCACCAACATTCAACATCGATGAAGACGCGTTGGGTACAAGTATGGGGCTGATGGCCTATATCGCGGTGAAAAGGCTGAATGGTCTGTCGGCTTGTTGAGTTCCCGATCTTTACAGCAACTGCGTCTGCCGGGGGTATGGATAATTCGTGTTCGTGGCGGATAGAGAGGTATGGAAATTGTTTAGTCCGAGATTGTTGCATCATGAATATTTTGGTATGCGTTACGAAGCTATTTCCGTTTTTGATATGTTTAAAGTTGGCATTGGACCGTCAAGTTCCCATACACTCGGACCGTGGAGAGCAGCACAATGTTTTATGCAAACACTGCAAACAAAATATTCCTTGACAAATGTGAAAGTGCTGAAGATACTGCTTTATGGCGCTTTGGCAAAGACTGGAAGAGGGCATGGGACGGATATTGCTGTTGTACTTGGATTGTGTGGTGAAGATCCAGCAACAATTGACGTGAATTCCATCACCGCGAAAATGCAGCGGGTCACTGGATCAAAAAGAATATTGCTTAACAATGAAGTAGCAATTGACTTTGACCCATTAGTAGATATTCAATTTTTGGGCAACGAAACCCTGCCCTATCATCCAAATGGCCTCTCGTTTCTTGCAGACCTTACAAATGGTGATAGCATTAGGGAGACATTCTACTCGATAGGCGGCGGCTTTGTGACAAAAGA
>JAJJPK010000090.1:0-19677 GCA_032907565.1 Cyclobacteriaceae bacterium
CGCTTTGCGGATTGGTCGGATTCTCCTCGCTTGCCCGTCTGCTTATTCAGTTTTGCTTATTGTTGGCTTCGCGTGCGGTGCGGTTGCTTTTTCCCGCACTGTCATCCTGTACTCCTGCCAGTTGTTGTATCCGAGGTATTGAGAGATGGCGTTGAGGGTAGCCGTCTGCGGTAGTCTCGCGAAACGACCCTGCATGAGCCTTTTCAGCGTTGCAACACTGATGAGGATACTCGTCTTATTAGCTATTTCCGCACTGATATGTTCGTAACCGCGTTGTGTGATGCGTGCCGGATCTTCGTAGCCATTCTTTACAAAGATCTCGCGCAGGCACATCGATATAAAATCGCGATCCGTCATAGGCCTTGCTCTCGTCCGGAATGTTTTGAAAAATTACAAAAACTTTGCGGCAAGTTGCCTGTAGGCATAACATACTTTTGAAATTTTGAGCAGCCATGGGTTATTACTATGCTGGCATCAAAGTGCTCGTCTTACTCGTTTCTCAGGCTGTCAACGGGGTTGACGAACACTGCCCTTAGCGTCTGTGGATGCTTTGTGTTGTGGCGGTCGTGTTTCACCTGATCGGCTACCAGCATGATGATGCCCATGCTGACGCACATGGCGAGGACAAGACCGAAAATATTGATGAAGGAGAAGGCTGTATGCCGCATCAGGTTCCGGACGGCCGTCTTCCAATAGTTGGCTATCATTTGGGGGCCTTAAGTGTTGCTCATTTCACGGCCGCTGGCAATATGATGTTACACTTCGGGCAAAACAAAAAGATCGGCCGGGCACAATGTTTGAAAGTTGATGCAAATGGCTTAGATTGAAGATTCATTGTTCCCCCTTGCAGTGAGAAAGTCCATTTCATGGTCGCTTGTATTCTTGCTTCTCCTGAATGTCTTCGGGTACTATTTGTTTTTTGCCACCCTCCAATACACCAATGATGTGGCGATGACGCGCCGGCTTAATGCCGATTCCTACAATGAAAATGAGGCGATCACGATACAACTGCCTTTGACGGTACCCTACCTTGGTGATGATAAGACATTTCGCCGGGCAGAGGGAAAATTCTGGCACGAAGGGCAATTTTATCGCCTTGTCAAGCAAAAGTACGCGCGGGACACGCTGACTGTAGTATGCGTCCGCGACGACGAGAAGGTTCGCATTCATGAGGCGATTTCGGAGTTTGTTAAGACTTTCACCGACAATCCCATTCAAAGTCAAGGTACTTCCAAACTGGCGCTTTTCATGGCTAAGGATTACCTGCATCAGCCTTTCAGACTGGGCACCAGCGCGGTTGGCTGGCAATCTGAGATCAACCTGTTTGAGCGCTGCCTAACACTATCTTCTACTTTCCTCCCGTCAATCAATCATCCGCCCGAGTGCGCCTGATCTATCGGCTTTTCGCCGTGTGAAGCACAGCACGATCCAAGGTCAGCATTGCGACAACATAAGCCCGTCGCAGCCCTGCCCGCTGTGACATTCTTTCATACCTCTTCAAAGTGAATCTGCTTAGCGCATTTACATAACCAGGTTCAATTAACTGTAACTCCAAAATGCCTTATATACCTGTGGAGGAGCATTTGCCGGGCATTACCGGCCTGCTCGAATACCGAAGGGATACTGCCCAACCCATTCGTGAACTCACGCAACTGCTGCTGCGGGTCCGTCGACACTGACAGAAGCGGAACGAGAGCTCATCGCTACAGTGGTGTCGCATGGCAACGAATGCCGTTTCTGTACGACCGCCCACGCAGGAACTGCTGACTTGCTTCTGGGTGAATCAGAAACGACAGTACGCATTCGCGAAAACATCGAGACAGCACCCCTCAGTGAGAAGATGAAGGCGTTGCTTGTCGTTGCAAAGCAGGTGCAGGAGGGCGGCAGGAATGTAACGGAGGCATCCGTACAACGGGCGCGGGATGCGGGCGCGACGGACATGGAGATTCACGACTGTGTACTTATTGCTGCGCTATTCTGCCTGTACAACCGATATGTCGACGGGTTGGCGACACTAGAACCTGAAGACCCTACCTATTACAAATCTCTTGCCGAGCGGCTCGTCACTATCGGATACCAGCGACTGCCGGGCGGCTACGATCATCTTAAAAAGAAAAAATAACTACTGTATGAAATCCATTCTATCCACAATATTAATACTTCTGCTTTTCACCCAGGTCGTCTTGGCCCAGACGCGCATTGTGGGCTCGGTGGCAGACGACAAGGACCAGCCGCTCGCCGGCGCGAATGTGCTGATAAAAGGCAAGGTCACCGGTACCGTTACAGGAGCCGACGGCAGTTTTCAACTGAATACGTCGGTAGCTCCGCCCCTGACCCTTGTGATATCCATGGTCGGCTACGTCAGGCACGAGGTCGAAGTAGCTGACGCGGGTTCGTCCGTAAGTGTCAGACTCTCCGAGTCCAATGAGATCATGAACGAAGTCGTCATCACTGCGTCGCGTGTGGAGGAAAGCATCATGCGTTCGCCCGTAACCATTGAAAAAATGAGCATCACGGACATTCGTGAAACACCGTCCTTCTCCTTTTACGAAGGCTTGCAAAACCTTAAGGGAGTGGAAATGGTGACCAGCGGACTTACTTTCAAGCAAATTAATACGCGAGGTTTTAACCACACCGGCAATTCAAGGTTCTTGCAGTTGATAGACTTTGTAGACAATCATACACCTGGTTTAGGATTCCCCGTGGGCAATATGCTGGGTGCGCCTGATCTGGATATGGAAAGCGCTGAACTAATTCCAGGCGCTGCCTCTGCACTCTACGGTCCGGTAGCATTTAGCGGTGTGCTTCACCTTCGTACAAAGGACCCGTTTCAATATCCGGGATTAAGCGCTCAGGCAAAGGTCGGATTCAACCACTTCAGCGAGGAGTACGCGGATCCGACACCTATGTACGATTTTGCCATTCGCTACGCAAAGTCATTCAACAACCGGTTTGCATTTAAAGTGAATGCCTCGTACTTCACGGGTCTGGATTTCTTTGCCACGAACTACACAGACGTGGATGCCGGAACACCCGAGGAACAGCGTGGACCCAATAACCCCGCCCGTGATGCACTCAACATTTATGGTGATGAATCCCCAAGAATACTTGACGGAATAGGCCGAGTGTCGCGCACTGGCTACGAAGAGAGACACGTAACAGACTATGATGTCTACAGCCTTAAGCTCAGCGGTGCCCTGCATTATCGGGTTACCGACAACATGGAGCTGATATACCAATACAACTTCAGCAAGGGTACGGCGAACTACACGGGAAGTAACCGCTTCTCGATCAACAACTTTGTATTGCAACAGCATCGTGTTGAACTGAAAGGAGCAGATTATTTCATCAGGGCATACTCTACAGGTGAACAATCCAACGATTCGTACAATGCAAAGGGACTGGGACAACTTATCACCAAGACATGGGTACGTGATCTGGACGGCAACATCGTTCCCGCCAACCAGGCGGATGATACGTGGTACATGCGCTATGAAGAAGCGTTCAACGGCAACATTGATGGCGTTACACCCGGCAATCATGCCGCAGCACGTGCGTTTGCCGATCAGGGCATGTACCTGCCTGGAACACCTGAATTCGAAGCGGAAAAGAAGCGACTCATCGGTACACAGGGGCTTAGTGGTGCAGGGATTTTCAGCGAGAGCACACTTTACCACGTGGAAGGTCAGTACGACTTCTCGCGGTACATTGGAATCTTAGACGTCCAGGTTGGCGGAAATTTCCGGCGCTATGACATGTTTACAAACGGTACCCTGTTCGACGACAAGGATGGACGAATACCCATCAACGAAGGCGGCGTTTACGTTCAGGCAGCCAAATCACTTATCAACGATAAGCTTAAAGTCACTGCTTCAATACGCTACGACAAGAACCAAAACTTTGAAGGTCGTTACACACCCAGGGCGTCGGCCGTGTACACGGTAGCGGGCAATCACAGCTTTCGAACTTCTTACCAGACTGGTTTCAGAAACCCCACGCCTGGAGACCAGTACATCAAGCTTAATGCGGGACCCATCACAATCCTGGGTGGAGTCCCTGATAACAGCCGCGGGATGACCGTCTACGAAAACTCATTCACCGTGGCATCATTGGGACCATTCTTCGGAATGTTCGGATCATTGGTGGAACAAGGAACCGCGCCGGAGGAAGCGATAATGCAGGCTAAAGACCTGTTGGTCAAGTCAGATGTGGAATACATAAAGCCCGAACGGGTTCGAGTATTTGAGATCGGATATAAGGGGTTATTTGACAACCGTTTCGTAGTAGACGTCAACTAATATCATAGCAGTTACAATGACTTCCTGCTGAACCAGGTGGTCATGGAGCCTGAAAGCCCCGTGCTTGCGCCCGATGGTTCAATCAATCCTGCTGCCGCGTTCGACTTGCTGGAGGGCAACAGTCACCTCTATCAGTTGTATACCAATGCCAGCGACCTTGTTACTGCCCAGGGCGCGACACTCGGACTCATGTATGTCTCCGATCGCGGATATACTGTGGGGGCCAATGTTACTTGGGCTGACTTTGACCTCAAGGGTGCGGACCCCAACGACATTCCCGCTTTCAACAATCCGAAATATCGTACATCGGTTACCTTCGGAAACAACAAGATAAATGACAGAATCGGGTTCAATGTTGCCTGGCGCTGGCAGGACACTTACGAATGGGTAGGCACCTTCAACCAGCTCAGGCCGGGAACAATTGAGGCCTTTTCTGTAGTGGATGCTCAGGTTAGCTACAAGATGTTGCCGATAAAGTCGATTCTTAAGATAGGTGCCAACAACCTGTTCAATAAACAGGTCTATGAGGCTTTTGGATCACCGTCTATTGGTGCCATCTACTACGTGGGAATCACGTTCGATCAATTCTTAAGATAATGAACAGGGATACCGGACAGGCATTGCACCCCACTGCGAACACAGGTCAAATCACAATAGGACTGTGGTTTGCCTTTGCCGTCTGTTTTCTGGGGAACGTATTCAGCGGGCTGATGTCTATGCTCATGCCGGTGTATCTTCCCGTAGTGGTTCGCGATTTGTCGGGAACCGTAAATCCGGACGACATGAACCATATCAGCGCATACATCAATGCAATCTATCTGGCGGGTTGGACCATCGGTGGTTTTACCTGGGGATTCATCAGCGACCGGATCGGACGTGCACGTTCAATCATCTCGGCGCTCGCCCTCTTTGGCGTTCTAACACTATTGATCCGGTATGCACCGGGGTGGGAATTCATTGTCGCGCTGCGATTTCTCTCAGGGTTTGTTGTTGGTGGTGTGCTCGTGATCACGCCGACTTTCTTGTCGGAGATATGGCCGGCGAAGACACGGTCAGTGATCCTGGGAATAGACTCGATCGGATTTCCGGTAGGAATTTTTCTCTCTGGGGCCGTTAACTATCTGGTAAGTGACTGGCGGTCGGGTTTTCTCGCAGGGCTTCTGCCGCTGATGCTGGCCGTCTTCGGATTGCTTGTCCTGGAGGAGTCGAGGGGATGGGCGGCGGCCCGGGAAAGAGCTGCTCACAGCGCAAGGTTCAGTCGTGAAGATCGAAGGAATCTGTTCAGAGGTGCCGTCATATTCGGTTCGATGCTGATCGGCCTATGGGGAATGTTTTCGTGGATTCCAACGTGGGTGCAGAGTTTATTGAGTGCAGACGGTCAGTCTGAACGCGGCCTCTCGATGATGCTGTTGGGTGCGGGTGGACTGGCAGGAGGTTTTGTATCAGGATGGCTTTCCAACGCACTCGGTGTTCGTCGTGCTATGCTGACATGTTTTAGCGGATGCCTTGCCATGTCGGTATTGCTATTCGGATTGAATCAGGAGTTCTCATCTATTATATACGTGGAATTGGCTGTGCTATCGTTGTTTTTCGGGATCAGTCAGGGATTGTTGTCGATTTACATACCGCAGCTGTTCCCCTTTCATATTCGAGGCACTGCAACAGGATTTTGCTTCAACGTCGGCAGGATTGTCACCACGGCGTCTGTTTTCTTCGTCGGCGTGTTCGTCACGACGTTCGGTGGTTATGGGAACACGCTGCTCGCTTTTGCAGGGATTTTCGTCGCAGGAATCATAGCGGTATACTTTACAAGGGATCACAGGCAAATTTAATTTACAGAAGATGGCGCACATCAAAGTACCTGATGGTGTTCCGGGCATACGAAGTCTGGCTATGTTCAGACCCGATACAGGAAAGCACTTGTATGACCTCGTTCAGGTTTTGCTGCGAGGTCAATCCCCTCTCTCCCCGGCCGAACGTGAACTGATCGCATCGCATGTCTCAGCTGGCAACAGCTGCAGATTCTGCACGAGCAGTCACGCGGCCGTTGCAAGGGAACTCTATGGAGAAAAGTCGCAGATCGTGGATTGCGTCATTCGTGGCGAAGACACGCCCCTGTTGAGCGACAAAATGAGAGCGCTCCTTGTCATAGCGGGCAAGGTGCGCGAAAATGGAAAGAAGGTCCGACCGGAGGACATACAGGCAGCACGAAATGCCGGCGCTGGCGATCGCGATATTCACGATACGGTACTCATCGCTGCCACGTTCTCTATGTTCAACCGGTATGTGGATGGCCTGGCCACCTTAACCCCGACGGATGATGCAATCTATGCGGAGATGGGCAAACGACTCGCCCTGAAGGGTTATGTGCCACCTCAACCTCCGGTTGCTTGAGTTAATTATATTTATTCGATAAGGATTTTATGGCTTACATTGACTTACCGGAGGGGCTTCCCGGCATACGCGGCCCAATGGCATTCAGACCGGAAACGGCAAAACCCTTGAACCTGCTGGCGGAAGTATTGTTGCGTGACGACAACAACACCCTCACTCGTGGGGAACGTGAATTGATCGGCACCTATGTATCCCATCTGAATGATTGCTGGTTCTGTCACAATGCACACAGTGGCCTGACGCAACACTATCTGCAATGTGACATAGATGCAGTTGATGCGATTGTGCGAGATCCGGAATACTCTAACCTTTCGCCAAAGATGAAAGCGCTGTTGGCTATAGCAGCCGCCGTTCAAAAAGGAGGAAAGTACGTAAAGCCCGAGGACATTGCACGCGCAAAGACGGAAGGTGCGTCGGATACGGAGATACATGACACCGTTCTGATCGCGGCAGCGTTCTGTATGTTCAACCGGTATGTCGACGGGCTCGGCACGTGGGCTCCTTCCAACCGGATGTTTTATGTGCAGCGCGCTCCCGCTCGCGCGAAAGAAGGCTATGCCAACTATGACCCTCACCATTAAAGGTTCAACTGATGAAACTATTGTTCTACCTCGGTCTCATTTTGCTTGCTGTTTTCGAGTTCCTGAAAGTCTACTTTATCATGCCCTTTCCGGGTAGTCAGCAAGCCGAAACCATTGATCTCGCTTACTTTCTCCACAGCAACCGATGGTACTTTCGGATCTTGTTCGGACTCATGATTTTGGGTGGTGCAGTTCAAGCTTTTTCAGGACGTCGAAAGTGGATTCCTGGAATTCTGGTGTTGGTGGCGGCGTGGGTTGTGTACTACTTCAATATGAAGATGATGGCCGATCGGATATTCCTGGAACCGGAGACGGTCACGTTTGAAGGAAGAGCCACAAATGCACTTGGCGACAGCACCGTCGTGCTTGCCATTGAATACGATGGGGAGGCAAAAGCTTACCCATTGCGATATATCGTATACCATCACCAGGTTCGTGACACGGTAGGGGGAAAACCTGTGATGGTTACATACTGCAGTGTTTGCAGAACAGGTCGTGTTTTTGAACCGGTAGTGAATGGGAAACCCGAACGCTTCCGCCTGGTAGGCATGGACCACTTTAACGCGATGTTTGAAGATGAGACAACTAAGAGCTGGTGGCGACAAGTCAATGGTGAGGCGATAACCGGGCCGCTTTTAGGTCAAAAGCTTTCCGAGCTGCCGTCATCCCAACTGACCATCGGGATGTTTTTCAATAGCTATCCGTTTGGAAAAGTAATGCAGGCCGATGCGGTTTCGACAGACAGCTACGACTCGCTGGGAAGATTTGAGCGGGGCAAGAGCCGTGGCATGCTAACACGCACCGACACACTTTCCTGGGAAGATAAGTCGTGGGTCGTGGGTGTGGAAATCGGTAGGAACGCCCGCGCTTATGATTGGAATCAGCTGAAGGCGGAACGCATCATACACGACAACCTTGCCGGCGTACCGGTGGTGGTCGCGCTGGCCGAGGATCATCAGAGTTTTTCCGTCCTGCGCAGAAATGATGCTGATGAACGGTATATCATCAGAAACGATTCACTGGTTGGGCCAAAGGGTGCCTACGACTTTTTCGGACGCGGGAGAAGCAGTCAGCTTGCACGGGTGCAGGCATACCAGGAGTTCTGGCACAGCTGGAAGACTTTTAGACCACACACGGATCAATACGGCGTTCAGCAATAGTCATAAGCGACATTTCCTAATAATGTATAGTTTTGGGCATACAGCAATGTTTACCAAACCAGCCTGCTTTATGCGAATATTGTGCATAGTCGCGCTAATGCTTGTGCAGATACCACTGTGGGGCCAGCGCAAGACTGAAAATGTCTTTATCATTACCTTCGACGGCCTGCGATGGCAAGAGTTGTATGGCGGCGCCGATTCGTTATTGCTCAATAACAACGAGTACACCAAGGGTATCGAGGGACTAAAAGCACGATTCGGGCGCGATACACCGGAGCAGCGCAGGGAGGTTCTATTGCCGTTTTTCTGGACTACAATCGTAAGTCAGGGTCAACTGTACGGAAACAGGAAGCACGACAACAAGGTGAACTGCTCCAACGGCATGTGGTTTTCCTATCCGGGCTACAGCGAGATCCTTTGTGGCTTCGCCGACGACAAGCGCATTGACAGCAACGACAAGAAAGACAATCCCAATGTTACCGTCCTGGAATATCTGAACAACTTGCAGGAGTTTAAGGGCAAGGTAGCCGCGTTTGCGTCGTGGGATGTATTTCCGTATATCATTAACGAAAGGAGAAGCGGCGTTCCTGTCAACGCAGGTTATGAGGCGGCGACGGGAGATCTAACTGAAAGAGAAAAATTTCTAAACGAGATGCAGGCGCAAATTCCACAGCGGTGGGGTTCGGTACGTTTCGACGCCTTTACGCATCACTATGCGCTGGAGTATCTGAAAAAACATCAACCACGCGTGATGTTTGTCGGCTACGGCGAAACGGACGATTTTGCACATGACGGGCGTTATGATTCCTATCTAAAATCGGCGTGGCAAACGGATCAATTTATAAAGGAATTATGGGAATGGGTGCAATCGCACCCGCAATACAAAGACAAGACCACCTTCATCATCACCACCGATCATGGTCGGGGAACGGTTCCTGTAGAAACCTGGAGAAGCCACGGCTCCAAAGTCAATGGCGCTGACCAGATTTGGATTGCCGTGATCGGACCAGACACCCCCGCGTTGGGCGAGGTCAAGACATCTGGCCAGCTGTACCAGAATCAGGTTGCCAAAACTGCTGCTGCGCTACTGGGCGTGGATTATGATGCGAAAGGAGCGGGGAAGGAGATAATACAAGTGGCAGCAGGTAATCGGTAATCGGTGGTGATATGTAGAGACGGTGCATGAAACGTCTCTACTATTTCGTAAATGGGATGAATAAATCACTGCTTACTGCGTTCACCATCCAATGCCATAATCCTCCCCGTGGGTTCCCGACCCGCCCCAGAAGGTACCGTGCTCTTGGTCGAAATAAATGGCGTTGATGGGACCAGCGGTGCGTTCATCGAAGGTCATGTGATAACCCATGCGGTCAAGCTCCTTGATTACGTACTTAGGCGTCTGTGTGTTGAGCAAGATGTGGCCGGGCTTGCGTTCATGATTGCCGAATGATGACCGCATTTGGTAGCTGACGATGTTGGGTGCTTCAACGGCCTCTTGAATGGTCATGCCAAATTCCACGACGTTAAGAAAGCATTGCAGAAGATCCTGATCCTGGCTGTCGCCACCTTGCACGGCAAATGACATAAACGGCTTTCCATCCTTGAAAGCCATCCCCGGCGTAAGCGTTACACGCGGCCGCTTGCCCGGTTCAAGAACGTTGAATGGATTTTGTGCGGGGTTGAGAACGAATGACTGCATGCGCTGGCTCATCCCGACGCCCGTCTTTCCAGCGATGCATGCAGGAATCCATCCACCGCTAGGGGTAATGGAAACGATCCATCCCGCTTCGTCGGCCGCCTGAACGGATGTGGTGCCCGCGTGAAAGTCGGCAAGGTAGTCCGCCTCATCTTTTGCCGGAACCATCCGCGTATGAAGCCAGTTTTCAATCAGTTCGGTGTACGGGTTGGTTTTTCCCTCGAACGGATAGGGATCGCCGGGCCCAGCGGTGGCATCGTTTTGATCGCGCTTTATTGCATTGGCACGTTGTTTCGCATACTCTTTGGACAGCAGTCCCTTCATCGGCTCATCCGGTTCGAAGTCGGGATCACCATAGTAGAAGTCGCGGTCGGCGTATGCCATGTTCATTGCCTGGTACAGTGTGTGGATGTATTGCGCGGAGTTGTAGCCCATGCCCTTGAGGTCGAAGTTTTCCAGGATGTTTAACGCCTGAAGCATGACCGGACCCTGCGTCCACTGTTGCAGCTTGTATACTTCAATGCCCTTGTAGTTTATTGACAGTGGCTCTTCAATTTTCACCTTCCATGACGCCAGGTCTTTTTCCGTGATCAAACCACCTTGTTCCTGGCAACCACGCACAAACTCCTTCGCGATATCGCCCTTGTAAAATCGATCGTAGGCTGCGTAGATGGCATCTTTTCGACTCTTTCCTTTTTTCAATGCCTGCTGTTCGGCGTCCACCATTTTTTGCAGCGTTTGAAGAAGGTCGGCTTGTACGAATATCTCACCGGGACTTGGTGCTTCACGTTCTTCGCCCGCGTGTGGCAAAAAGACAGCCTTGGAATAAGGCCATTCCTTGATACGCTCCTTGTTTCCTTCAATGGCGTTGGCGGTCTCCGCATCAATGGGATACCCGCGGGCCAGTTCCATGGCGGGAGCGAGTACATTCTTAAGACTTAACGTTCCGTATTCTGCGAGCATGGTACACAGTCCGCCTGGCGTGCCCGGCGTCACGGCTGCGAGAGGACCGTATTCCGGCGGGAACTCCATACCCTTGCTTTTATAGTATTCCGGTGTGGCACCGGATGGCGCGATGCCTAGTGCATTGATCGCGATTACCTTTCCGGTGTTTGGATTGTAGATCAACGCCTGGGTTTCACCGCCCCAGGCGAGCACATCCCACATCGTGCACGTGGCAGCCAGCATAGCGCACGCTGCGTCAACGGCATTACCGCCCTTTTGAAATATCGCTGCTCCCGCTGTCGCTGCCAGCGGCTTTCCTGTGATCGCCATCCAGTGCCGACCGTGCAACGGAGGCTTTTGCGTTTTAAGGGTTCGTGCGTTGAACGTCTGCTGTGCCCATACCATCGAAACGGTCAGGCACAAGCATGCGGAAAGGATTAAATGACGGTACATGACAGGGAATTGTTTGAAGAGATAAGTTAACAGGCAAACCGAAAAGAGAAAAGTGAATTGCAAGTAATGGCCTTTCAGGTCCCGTTTTTCCACGCCAGTTCCATAAATCGGATCACTTCTTCGGTGATGTCATCCTGGTGAAGCATTCGAAAATGGTGATTGTATTGATTCGTGCCAGGAACCTGCGCGATCTTCTGAAAACACAGGTTGTCCGGATACGCTTGTGGGAAGGAGAATACCACGTGGATGAAGTCCTTGCCCAGACGGGTGAGATAGGCGATACGCTTGCGTGGTGTGGCAACGCCGATCATGGTTTTCGCCGGATGAAGGGTAATTGCGCCCACGGTGCGAAAGGTGGAAACAAAATGATTAAACAGGGCGATGGTGTACGGCGGCTTTCCGCGGAGGAAATCACTCAATGTTTTGTCGTCCGGGTAATCTGGCTTTTTCACAAGGAAGCAAGGTGAAGAAAAATAGCATTTTTCTTGACTGGAAGCATGCGCCACTATACTTTTGACCGACCGTTCAGTCAAAAAAGATGAGTCCCCGTACAGAGGCGCAAAACCGCGAAATCAGGCAGGAAAGCATGCAGAAGATTATGGATGCGGCTTTCCGCCTTATTGCCAGGAAGGGGTACGAGGCCACGAGTATCGCAGAAATCGCGAAGGAAGCGGGGGTGTCAAAGGGGCTGCTTTACAACTACTTCTCCGGAAAACAGGACCTGCTCGAGAAAATGGTACTGAATGCGGTAGGCGAGGCCGACAAGACCATGGAAAGCCTGATGAGCGACGACCCGCATCGAACGCTGGAAAACATCATTCGACTGGTGTTCAGGGAACTGCGCAATCGGTCCGAATATTTTCGCCTTCTCATGGAGCTTACGTTTAAGATCGATCGGTATGAATTCGTGCGAAAAATAGCGGCGGACAGATACCAGGCCTACATTGCGGTCCTTGAAGACCTTTTTCGGCGAATCGGGATGCCTGACCCTGCCGGCGAGGCGCAAATGTTCGCAGCGTTGTGCGACGGCATAGGCGTACAGTACACTGTTCTTAAAGGCGTATACTCCATCGACCAGTTGGAGGAAATTCTTGTCCACAAATACTGCAAAAAATGATCAGAGGCATGAAATGGATCATTGTGGTGTTCGCCCTCCCGTTGTGCTTTGACGCCGCGGGGCAGACCGCCACAGAGATCATAAAAAGGGCGGACGACAAAATGCAGGGCACATCGAATCGGTCGGAGATGAAGATGACGATCGTTCGTCCCGACTGGCAGCGTGTCGTGACCATGAAGGCATGGGCGCTCGGTCGCGAGTATAGTTTGATACTGATCACGGGGCCGGCACGCGACAAGGGCCAGGCGTTCCTGAAACGAAAGAACGAAATGTGGAACTGGCAGCCATCAATCGACCGCGTGATAAAACTGCCTCCTTCTATGATGATGCAATCGTGGATGGGCTCTGATTTTACCAACGACGACCTCGTTCGCGAGTCTTCGGTAGTCGAGGACTACACACATGAGCGTGGTCCCGACTCTGTAATCAACAACCAACCCGTGTTCCGTATCATCCTCCACCCGAAGCCCGAAGCGCCGGTCGTGTGGGGAAAGATTGTCGCCTTCATCGACAAAAAGGAATACAACCAGCTGCTGGTCCGCTATTACGATGAAGAAGGCGTGCTCGTAAATACCCTCACACTGAGCGACATCCGGGAGATAGGCGGTCGCGTTCTCCCAACACGCCTGGAAATGGTCCCCGCTGAAAATCCGAAACAAAAGACCGTGATCGAATACCTCAGCCTTGAGTTCGATATCGGTATAAAAGAGGATTTCTTTTCTATGCAGAATATGAAACGAGTAAGATGAGCGAATGGAGGGGGTCGCCTGGCGGCGACGAGGTTTTTTTGAACCACATGGGCACATAGAAAATAGAGAAAGAGTTGAAGAGTTGAAGAAGTTGAAGATTGAATGGTGAGAAAGAGTTGAAGAAGTTGAAGAATTGAAGATTGAATGGGTCCGTCCCAATGGAATCAGAGGAGAGAACATGGTAGGATTCTTTATAGAATGCGGAAGCAGTAGATTAGCAAACAAACTTGACTGATAGCACCAACTTCAACACTTCAACACCAACCGTAAACCGGCCACTGGCCTGCTTTACGGCAACACTTTAACACACTAAGATGTATCTAACCCTCGCATATCGCAACATCTGGCGCAACAGGCGGAGGTCGTTGATAACGATCCTGTCGATAACCTTTGCCGTGTTCCTTGCGTGTGCGATGCGGTCGATGCAGCTCGGTTCCTACGACAAGATGATTGAGAACTCGGTACGCTTTCATACCGGGTATATTCAGGTACACAAGAATGGATACTGGGACGATAAAGTGATCGATAACAGCCTTGCGCTGGACTCTGCACTCTTGCAAAGCATTAACTCCGTACCAGGCGTTGATGCCTATGTGCCCCGGCTTGAATCGTTTGCACTTGCTTCCCATGAAAGTCAGACAAAGGGCGCGTTGGTAATGGGCATCGATCCCGAGCGTGAACATGGACTGACCCTGTTGAAGGATAAGCTTGTCGAGGGAGAGTACCTTGGCCTTAACGACGACGGAGCGATGATTGGTCAGGGACTGGCCAACTATCTCAAAGTCGGAGTTGGGGATACCCTCATCCTGCTCGGCCAGGGGTACCACGGTGCGAGTGCTGCTGGATTGTTTCCCGTGAAGGGCATCCTCCGCTTTCCGATCCCGCAGCAAAACGACCAGCTTGTTTACCTGAGCCTCCCCATGGCGCAATGGTTTTATGGAGCCGACAGCAGGGTTACTGCCATTGCCCTGCTCATCGACGACGTGGACCACACAGAACGGATCGTTCGTGACCTTCGGTCGCGGGTAAGTCAGGAGGACTATGAGGTGATGGACTGGAAAGAACTTGTCCCTGAGATCGTTCAAAACATTGAACTCGACAACATCAGTGGCAAGATCATGCTGTGGGTCCTGTATCTCGTAATTGGCTTCGGGATGTTTGGAACCTACCTGATGATGACGGCGGAACGTGTCTACGAATTTGGCGTCATGATCGCGGTAGGGATGCGGCGGATCCGTTTACAGGGAATCATATTCCTGGAAATACTGATCATGACGGTGATGGGTGTGCTCGCGGGCATTTGCCTGAGCCTTCCGGCACTGATCTATTTCCATCATAACCCGATCCGTTTCTCGGATGACATGGCAGACATAATTGAAGAATTCGGTATGGAGCCGGTTTACGCGTTTTCGCTTGACCCCGTGATCTTCACCAACCAGGCATACGCGGTGTTCATTATGGCTATTATTCTTTCGGGTTACCCGATCTGGAAAATACAGCGCATGAAGGTAGTTGAATCGATGAGACTTTAAGTAACAAAGATTTACATGCTGGCAATACTTGCATGGCGAAATGTTTGGAGACACAAGGGGCGCAGCGCCGTGGTGATCGGCGCTATGGTCGTAGGCATATGGTCGCTGACGTTTGGTGGCGCGTTCATGAACGCTTTCCTGCTGAGCTATATTCAAACAGCCATTCGGCATGAAGTGTCCAATGGTCAGATCCATCACCCGGAATTCACGAAGGATTTTGACATCAAGTTTTCTCTCGCTGATCCTGCACGCATCGTCTCATTCCTGAAGGAAAACGAAAACATTGTTTATGTCGCCCGACGAAGTATTGTCAACGGCATGATTGCCTCCACGCGGCAGGCGACCGGCGTTAAGATTGTTGGTGTCGAGCCGGGCGAGGAAGCGCGTGTCACAGAGCTTGACTCCCTGCTTGCCGAAGGATCCTATTTTGAAGGCGTCACCGGTAATCCAGTACTGGTGGGCAAACGGCTTGCGGAAAAACTGAAAGTGCAAGTCAAATCAAAGGTTGTGCTCACGTTCCAGGATGTTGATGGAAATATCACTGCGGGTAGTTTCAGGGTGGCAGGTATCCTGGACGCAAGCTCTACTGCCATCGATGAGACCTCTGCCTTTGTACTTCGCAAAGACCTGAACCGGCTGTTGGGCATCGGGGACGCCGTCCATGAAATTGCCTACACTACGTTGCCCGGCACGGAGGATGACCAACTCGCTGCCGAAATACAGGCTGCTTTCCCTGCGGAGATGGTGCGCTCATGGCACGACCTTTCCCCCATGCTGGTATTTATGGAAGGCTGGATGGGCGCTACCTTGATGATACTCATCATCATAATCATGCTCGCCCTTGCTTTCGGAATCGTGAACACCATGCTTATGGCTGTACTAGAGCGGGTGCGAGAGGTAGGCGTAATGATTGCGTTGGGCACGCGCCGGAGTCGCGTGTTTCTCATGATCCTGATCGAAACGTTATTTCTTTCTACAGTGGGCGGACCCTTTGGTCTGTTGGCCGGGTACGCTACGGTCTCCTGGCTGGGAGAGCAAGGCATCGACCTGTCCGACTATTCGGCAGGGCTTGAGTCCATCGGATACGAAAGTATTCTGTATCCCGAGCTTTTTGCTTCCGACTACCTAATGATTGTAGCGGGGGTGCTTATAACAGCGTTCCTGGCTTCACTTTACCCGGCATGGAAGGCCGTACGCATGCAACCGGTTGATGCTATCCGGGGAGTTTGAAATTATGAAATACTAAAGTCCATGGCTGCACTCATCAGAGCGACAAACATTTCGAAAGTCTATCACAAGACTGCGGTGCCCGTACGTGCGATAAACAACCTCAGTCTGGACATCAACGAGGGAGAATTTACAGCCATTGTCGGTCCCTCCGGTTGCGGAAAGACAACGTTGCTGAATATTCTCGGTGGCCTGGATCAGCCCACGTCGGGAACCGTAACGATTAATGGTGTCGACATTTCGCAGATGAAGGACAGCGAGCTCATCGATTTCCGTCTCCACAATATTGGGTTTGTCTTTCAGGCCTACAATCTCATCCCGGTTCTTACTGCCCTGGAGAATGTCGAGTTTATTATGCTGTTACAGAAGCGCAGTCGCAAGGAACGACTGGCGCGCGCCAGAGAGCTGTTGGAGCAGATGAACATTGCCGATAAAGCCGACCATCGCCCGGGGGAGTTGTCCGGCGGCCAGCAACAGCGGGTGGCTGTCGCCCGTGCCCTGGCCTCAAATCCCCGCTTCATTTTGGCTGACGAGCCGACTGCAAATCTCGATTCCGTTTCGACGGAGAACCTGCTGGACCTGATGGCGCGTATCAATCGCGAGCGCAATGCTACGTTCATTTTCTCAACTCACGACCAGCGCGTGATGGATAAGGCGCGCAGGCTGATACGACTTGTTGACGGGGCGATTGTGTCGGATGAGGTGAGATCTTAGTCATGCGCATCTTTTTAGTGGCCTTGTGTTTAATGCTGTCTGTCTATCGGATTCATGCCCAGGAGGAGCCAGATAAATTTACCCTGCGCGGTTATCTGAAAGATATGGCATCCTTTATTCACGCCGGAGATAGCCTCCTGTTTCAAAACCAGGTGCACAACCGCCTGAATTTTGCCTGGTATCCCAGCGACGCATTTACCTTTTATGCGGAAATCCGGACGCGTATACTCAGCGGTGATCTCGTCCGCAACATTCCGGGTTATGAACGACTGATCGATTCCAATAACGACTACTTTGATCTGTCGGTTAATGTGGTCAACAACCGATCCATCCTATGGAACACCATGGCAGACCGCCTGTACGTGCAATGGAACCAGGGCAACTGGGAAATAAAGCTTGGACGGCAGCGCGTTAACTGGGGCGTAAACCTGGCATGGAACCCAAACGACCTCTTCAACGCTTATTCGTATTTCGACTTTGACTATGAGGAGCGCCCCGGTTCAGATGCGATCCGAATCAGTTATTATACTGGCGTTGCTTCGGGCATCGAGGTAGCGGCCAAGATGGCGGACGATTGGGAGGAGTTCGTCGCCGCGGGCCTGTGGAAGGTCAATCGGTGGGGCTATGACATGCAGTTGCTTGCAGGCATTGCACAGGGAGACCTGGCCTTGGGTACAGGTTGGGCCGGCAACATTGGCAAAGCCGGATTTAAAGGTGAGTTTACGTACTTTCACAAAGTTGAGGAGACGATCGTCAATGTAGGATACGACAACCTCCTGCTCGGTGCATTGTCGGCCGACTACTCCTTTCCCAATACACTCTATCTGAACGCCTCCGTGATGTTCAACTCCAACGGGTCGTTCCATCCGGATCTTGGACTTACCTTTATCGGGCTGCGACCGGGAACCGTGCGTGACCTGTCGCCCTACAAATGGTCATCCTTCCTTCAGGCTGCCTATCAATTCTCACCGCTGTTTTACGGAAGTCTAGCGTTAATCGGTTATCCCGGTGGCGATTCTTTTTTTATTAATCCGGGGCTCACCATATCGGTTAAACAGGATCTTGACCTGGACCTCATCGGTCAGTTGTTTTATGGCGATGATCAGCAAGGCGACTTCAAAGCGCTCGTCAAGGCGGGCTACGTTCGGATCAAATGGAGCTTTTGAGCAGTGCCGGTTCTGTTCAATACCTGACAAGAACTCAGCCCACAGCCGGGCGTGTCCGTTACAGCGGATCGCCCCCGGCCTGGAGGGTCGCGATGCTTTGGGCAGGCAGTACGAAGGGCTCGCTCGTGTTGACAGTGCCTATCAAACTGCAATTATCGTCACCCTGGGTAGTACGGTACATTTCAAACGAACCCGGAACGTCACTGCCGGTGAGGGAAATAAGTTTGTCCGTCGTGCCCGAGTTGATGAGAATGACTGTATGCGTGTCCTTGCCTTCGTGCCGGTACGCCGTAACAAATACGTTTTCTGTATCGGTTGATTCAGCTTTGAAGCGAACTGCACCGGGGCGGATATATCGGTAGAAATGCTTGGAGACGTAGTACTTCTTACCAGCTGTCGTACCATTCATTAGGTTGTACTCGCCAATGTTGCCGAGTTCACTGCCCTGCCACCAGATCCAGCCGCTGATGTTGCCGTAGTACAGCCCGGCGTGAATGTCCTGACCCAGGCTTAGCGCGCCCGGCTTATCACTAGTGCCTAGCCAGGCATCAACGTACCCTGACGTTTCCGACATCCAGGTGGTTTTATTCATGGGGTCTGAGAATTGTTCGCGGTGGTTGGTCCAGCGTTCGGCAAGTCCGGATCCGCTGGTCGGCGCAACACCATCGTTGTATCCGTGCACGGCCAGGATGTCGATTTGATTGCTTGCATCAGGATCGGCCTTCAGGTTGTTGTGGTAGAACCACTGCCAGTTGATGTCCGCACCTTCCATGTCCAGCATATTTTCCGATCCGAAGATCTTCACTTCCGGAAAGTCAGCCTTGATTTGAGGAACGACGGCCTTCAGCAAGTCGTTGTACCATTCGAACGTGTAGGTGCAGGAGTTGAAAGTTTGTGTGAACATGGGCTCATTCTGTAAACTGAGCGCATAAAGTTGAATACCCACGTCTTCATACAATTGAATGCCCTCTTTCAACCAGTCGGCATAATCGTCGTACTTGTTGGGATTCAGTGTACCGCCGTTCTTGGTGCTGACCGCGCCTTCGTTGCGCGTGGCATTTTCATCACCCGGCCATGTGAAGCTGGACTGCCATTTCAGATCTTCGGGAGGGCTCCATACGGTGAACACAAACTTGAGTTCAACGTTATGCGCGTCGGCTATCGCCTTCAATCCCTCCACCACGGGTTTTTGCTTGGCCCAGTCTGCATCCTGTCCGGCATTCGGTGTTGCCGGAGGATAGTATTCATTACGCCATAACGTGAGTCCCAGGTCCGTGATCACCTTTTCACCCCATTCTGCGTTCCACATATCACCAGCACTGCCCCACCACACATCGTGCGCTCCAAAGAAGCCGAAGCCGTCGATGGTTTGGAACGTGACGCTCTTGTCGAGTGCTATGGTGACAGGGTCACCCAAATTTATGTCTTCGTATGATGCCGTTATTTCGACATCCCGTTCCGGCATTGTGAGCTTGGCGATTTTTTGTGATGCGTCGTCAAGAAGGTTTGCGTCTCCGGTCCAGCCCGCAAACTGTTTCCCCTCCGGTTCCGGATTTGCACTAACTGTTATGACCTGTCCTGCCGGATAGGCTCCTGACCCTGATCCGTTGTTGACCTGAAGATTGAATTTTTGCGGTTCGTTCTT
>JAJJPK010000091.1:0-58842 GCA_032907565.1 Cyclobacteriaceae bacterium
CAGCGATTGTATTCAGAAAGAAATTCAAAGATTCGTCTGAACAACGGATAGAGTTGATTCTCTATCGTCAGATGAGATGTCGGGTTTTGTGATGGCTCTTCACCAAGAATCAACGACAGCTCAGGAATGTAGTCGAGAAGGAGATAGATGTTTTCGCCGAGGAAGTCTTTGAGCTTTTCGGAAAATGTTCGCAATTCCGATTTGCTGGCCTGGCTGTATACTTTTCCTAAATAATCAGATACGCAGTACTTGAAGCCAAAGTATGGTATGTTTTGGTGTTGAGGATAGTGCCGGGCAATGAGAACAGGATGGCTGGATTCAATCGCCTGCAGGTAGTTTTCTACCAGCCACGTCTTTCCTGTCCCGCGGTACCCGGATACCAGCACGCCCGACAGCGTATCCGCGTCTGCGCTCGTGGTTTTTCGTACAAGTGCGTCAAGGCGATGACTGGCTTCAATTTTCATCGCGGTTTGAGGACGGATGGTATGAACTTCCACGGCTGTTAAGGTTTAGGTTCTGCGGTATCCTATTGGTTTATTCCGCTTCCAGTGCGTCATACAGTACCTGTTGCACTTCTGTTCTTGTGTTCAAGCGGTATAGTCGCGTGTTGTTGCGTGTAGGGTTGACGCGGTTCGACAGGAAGATGTAGAGGAGGCCCGTTTCAGGGTCCATCCAGGCAAACGTTCCGGTGAAGCCCGTGTGACCGAAGCTTGCCGGGCTGGCGTCGCGGGCTGTGTTGTGACTCGGCCCCGTGTACACCAGGTTGGGCTTGTCAAAACCCAGGGCTCTTCGGTTGCCGGACTCCGGGAACTGCGTACGCGTCCATTCCCTCAGTGTCTCCTCCTTAATATACCGTTTGCCCCCGTATTCACCCATATCCAGATACATCTGCATTAGCTTCGCCAGGTCGTTTGCATTGGCGAACAGGCCCGCGTGCCCCGATACGCCTCCCATCATAATAGCCCCTTCATCGTGCACGGTGCCGTGTATGGGCAGGTGCCGGAAGTAATAGTCATGCTCGGTCGGCACGATCGCATTGATAGGATATTTCCGCAACGGATTGTACATGACAGACGTGGCGCCGAGTGGCTTGTAGAAGTTTTCCTGCAGGTACGATTCGAAGTCGGTCCCGATCATGCTCTCGACAACGCGTGGTGCCAGGATGAAAAAGAAATCTGAATAGACATACTTCTTTTCTTCCAGAAGAGGTGACTTTCGGATGATGTTCACAATCCGGTCAGGATATTTCTTGTGCAGATACATGCCCTCTTTAAGTCGGATCGGAAACCGGCTGGAGGAATCGTTTTTGATCGTGCGCCACCGGTATTTGCCGTTCTCTTTGACGGTGTTCTTGTAGAAAGGAATCCAGGGTTGAAAGCGGGCCTGATGGGTGAGGATGTCATACATCGGGATATCCGACTTGTTTGAACGTCTGAACCTGGGCAGGTAATCCGCCAATGTAGCGTCAAGCCGAAACTTCCCTTCATCATATAGTTTCATGAGCGCAGCAAGGCTCGTCGAGATTTTCGTTACGGAAGCCAGATCGTAAAGGTCGGTGCGCTTTACCCTGATCGTGTCCGCATAATCCTGGTATCCGTAAGCCTTGTAAAGCACAACCTTGCGGTCTTTCGCGACAAACACCTGGCAACCTGGAATGGCCCTGACCTCGAGCGCCTGGTTGACGATTGAATCGACACCCTGGTAAAGTGTACTAGAACTCATTCCCGCGTCTTCAGGTAAGGTATACTTAAAGCGAATACCACCCTGGACGTCGAGACCGTCGCCGTATGCAAACTTGCGACCCACACTTACCGGCAATCGCCCTCGTGCACTGACTCCGCCGAAGATGACTTGCGCCGTGAGGTCTTCGACATCAGCATTGTCCTGATAGGTGACGATAAGACCGTCAGATTCTTCAATGCCATCGAGTCGGTCGAGGACATACGGATTTTTGAATACCGCCATCACCACGCCGGGTCGCGTGGACAGCGACCGAACGAAATCGATAACGGACGAAGTGTAGGAGATCCGGTTCAGCGGACGCCCCGGTTCGTCGTGAAGCCCGACGATGACCTTGTTGTAGCGGATTAGCTCTCGGGAAACCGAATCAATCAAACCTGGAGCTGCATCAGTCGGAACCGCGAAGTGATCTACTTTGGTGTAGAGTGCCAGCGTGCGTTGAAAAGGTGTGATATGATCCCTGCCCACTGACACCGAAGCAATACGGAGCGTGTCGAGGTCCGCGATGGGTAGAATAGCGTTTTCGTTTTTCAGAACCGTGACAGCAGCTTCAAGTAGGTTTCGGTTCAACAATTTTGCGTCGGGTGTGTTCAGGTCAGCGTTGATGTCGGTGATGTCGACACGCGTCTTTCGATGCAGTCCGGCCCAGTACTTGATAGCAAGAATTTTTCGGCAGCGCTCATCGATCTCTTGCTGCGTGATGGTGCTACGTGCGACGGCTTGTCTGATTTCTGTGATAGCACGGGCGACGTCTTCTGTAAACTCGAGCAGGTCGTTACCTGCGCGTATGGCGTCGCGATCAACGATGCCTGGGGGATTGCTCGCAGTGACACCGCGCATATTCATGGCGTCCGTTACGATCAACCCGTTGAATCCGAGTTCACCGCGGAGCAGGCCCGTGACGATGGGGCGCGAAAGGGTTGAGGGGACGCCGGAAGGATCGAGCGCTTTTATGTTGAGGTGGGCAACCATGATGCCGCCAATACCTGCCTTTATCATTTCGCGGAAGGGATAGAGTTCCAGCGAGTCGAGTCGTTGCCGCGAGTGTTCTATTTGCGGCAGTGCATGATGCGAGTCAGTATCGGTGTCGCCGTGACCAGGGAAATGTTTGGCTGTCGCGAGTATTCCGTTATCCTGTAACCCCCGCATATAGGCGATGGCTTTACGCGTAACATTGCGTTTATCTTCCCCGAAGGATCGAAAGTTGATTACCGGGTTAGCGGGGTTGTTGTTGATGTCGGCGACGGGCGCGAAGTTGATGTGCAGCCCGGCACGTTTCATCTGTCGTGCGATCTCAGCGCCCATTTCATAAATGAGGTTATCGTCCGTGATGGCGCCGAGCGTCATCTGATAGGGGAAGCTGATGGTGCTATCGAGCCGCATGCCCAATCCCCATTCAGCGTCCATGGCCATCAGGAGCGGTACTTTGGAAGCCGCCTGGTACAGGTTGATCTGTCGCGCTTGTCGTACCGGACCGCCCTGAAAAAAGATCAATCCTCCTACCTTGTGGTCGCGGATGATTTTCAGCAGTTCCTGCTCATGATCCTTTCCGCGGTTCGACCAGGCGGCAACCATGATCAACTGCGCGATTTTTTCGTCGGGAGAAAGGGTGGCAAACACGGAATCCACCCACGCATTGCGCTCCAGGCCGGCAAAGGGCGGTGATGCTTTTGTTTCCTGCGCTGCCAGCCGCAGGGATGAAATCGAAAGAATTGCAAATAAGGTTAACCGCAGTATGTTCTTCATGATATATGGTGTCGTGATAATGTTGGGAGGGATCCAAACGTATGGATAAAAGTACGAAAAAGCCCCTCGCCATGGGTTCATGGGACGGGCTAACTTCACCTAACCCGCACGTTTAGACTCCTGTGTCCATTACCAGCCGGGTGTTTGGCTAAGATTGAAGCCTTTTTCCTGGTACTGGCTGATTTCGTTGTTTCCTACCGGAGCCAGGTATACGCGTTCTGTGAAGGGATCCCGGTTCGAGACGTTTTCGGGAACATAGAATCCGACCATTTCCGCATCGTTGGAGCCGTTGTACGTGACCACGGTTCCATCCCCTTTCTGGATTTTCAGCTTGTCGACCTTGGCGGCAACGAGCCACTCGGGGAATTCGTTCGGGAAATCAACCCATGGTCCGAGGAGTAAATCCTTATTGACGTTGCCATCCATGTACTCAATTTTTTTCCAGCGCTTGATATCCTTAAGGCGTGTGTGCTCATACACAAACTCCATTCTGCGCTCGCGGCGGATTTCCCACAACAGCGGCGAAACGTCCGGGTCGCGATCGGGATCGTCAGGGATAGCGCCAATCAGCATGGGCGCTGTCTTTTGTACACCTTTATCGATGGCTACGGCATCCAGGGGACGATTGCGGATAGCGTTGATAGAGGCGTCGAGGTCTGCCTGCGTAACTGCGGCTCCCCCCAGTGTTTCAAGTTCGGCCTTAGCCTCGATCCAGTTTAATGCCACTTCAGCGAGGCGCATGACCGGTGCATCGTTGGTGTTGGTATTGGAACCGTATTGAGGCGGGTAGGTTCCGCCAGCATACGTGGGCCCTTCTCTATCGATGAATTTGTCAGCGTAAAGCAATGTCGCCGATTGTGCCCTGGGAACATCCCAGAAGGTTGCTTCAAAGCGAGGGTCACGGGTTGCCACCAAACTTCCGATGTCGAACTTATCCGCATCCGGAACAGAAGAGAGTTGATACGGTTGTCCGTCAACCGCAATAAATGCCTTAACCAGTGCGAGATTCGCAGCGGGGCTTTGGCTTTCTGTGATGTTGGAGTAGGAGGCCACGTGATGAGTGACACCCAAGGCAGCGTCGTACTTCCTGTACAAAAGGACCTCGGGGTTGGACGAGAGATCCTCAGATCCGAAGAGTGAACGGAAGTCGCTGTTGAAAGACCAATTTCCCGATTCAAGAACGAGATCGGCTGCATCAACGGCAAGTTGAAGGTATTGCGCTGCCTTATCGTTATCGTTCAGATGATACTTTTGCCATGTTCCTTCAAACAGCATGAACCGCGATATGAAGCCCGCGGCGATGTACCGGTTGAGGCTTTGCGGATTGCCATCGGACAAACGCATATTCTGCAGCACATACTGAAAGTCCTCATATACCTTGTCCATTACAAAAGTCCGCGAATCCCTGTCCTTGTACAATTGATCGAACTCGGAGTCGCTCAGGACATGGTCGAAGTACGGCACGTTACCGAAGACACTGACCAGTCTGCTGTACTCAAAACCTCTAAAGAACCGGGCAACCGCACTCCAGTGGTTGTAGGTCTCATCTTCAATATGCACGCCCTTCATATCTTCGATCCGTTCCAGGAAAAGATTCGCTTTGCGCACCCAGGAGAAATTCCAGGTCGGACCCGCGTACGTCGTCAGCCACGCAGCGGTTTCGCTGATGGATGCCCGTGAATCCGGTGCTTGCGGTTCGAAGTTGATCTGCTTTCCCGTGCTGGTGAAGTCATCGGAAAAATAGTAACCGCGGAGCGGAGCGTAGTCAACACCCCAGGTGTTGTTGTATCCTACAAAGTATTGAGGATAGAAACCGTTGGCGAACAACCGGAGGTTGTTTTCGCTCGTCCAGTACGTCTGATCGTTCATCTCCGTCAGAGGCGGCCGGTCCAGGAAGTCGTCGCACCCGGCGAAGACGGACACCGCTGTGAATAGTATGATGAAATACTTTTTCATGGTATTCTGATGTTTTAGAAGCTAAGTTGAAGTCCCATTGAAACACTCTTGAAGGTAGGAACGCCAACACCGGTACGACCCAGGTTGTAGTTGGCGTCGTCGCGCCACATCGACACACCGGATATCACCTCGGGGTCGATCGGCAGGTCACCGAGCTTGTCGAAGGTGAAGAAGTTTTCCAGTGATGCGTAGATGCGTGCCTTGCTCAGGTGAACGCGTTCTGATAATGCTGCAGGAAGGGTGTATCCGAAAGTGATGTTCTTGATTCTCAGGTATGACATGTCGAGCAGGTAGCGCGACTGAATTTGCATGTTAGCTCCTGAGTTCGCGCCCCCGAGATTGTACGGCCGTGGATAGAATGCATTCGGGCGGTCTTCCTTCCAGAAGTTGCCTGCGATTGCCTGCGGCATGGCGCCATCGGCCGAGTTGAATCCAGGGATGGCCAGGAAGCCGGAACCCCATATTTCGCGCTTGCCGATGCCCTGGAAGAAGACGCCGAGATCGAATCCACGGAAGCCTGCATTGATGCGGAAGCCGTACTCATAGCGCGGCGTGGAGTTGCCGATTACCTTAAGGTCGCCGTGATCGTCGATCAGCCTGTTGCCGTCGTTAATGACACCATCACCGTTGAGGTCCTTGAATTTGACGTCGCCAGGGCCGAACACGAAATTGCCGGATTGCAGCTCACCTTGGGTAGGGGCGCTTTCATCAGCCAATTGGTTGATTGTGAATCCCTCTTCCGTGACGATCTGCACGAGGTTCCCGTCGTTGTCATACACAAAGTCGTCGACCTGATACAGGCGGTCTGTTTCGTAGCCCCAAATCTCGCCGTATGTTTTCCCAACGTACCATGATCCGATGCTTTTCGTATCGCCGTACTTGGTGATCTTGGTCACTGCATCGGCAAAGGTCGCCATGAAGTTCAGCTGGAGGCCGTTGTCAAACTGTTTCGTGTAGTCAACCATAATTTCGATACCGGTTGTTCTGAGCGACCCGAAATTGCTTTGGGGCGCGCCGGCACCGAATGTCGCGGGAATGCCTTCCTGCGGCACGATCATGTTTTCCGTGTCGCGCCTGAACCAGTCGAATGTGACCCCAACAGCGCCGTTGAGTATGCGCGCGTCGAAGCCGACGTCGAGGGTAGTGATATCCTGCCATGTTACTGATTGCGATACAGCTGCGGGCGTTCCGAATTGGTAAAGCTTGGCGTTGGAGAAGATCCAGTTGTTAAACGATCCGCTCATCGTGGGAACATAGAGGTTGTTGGGTACGGACTGGTCGCCGATGGTGCCCCACGAAGCGCGGAGCTTCAACTCGTCAAGGAATGTGCTCGCCCAATCCATCCACAGTTCTTCGTTGATACGCCAGCCCACGGAGAACGAAGGGAACCACCTCCATTGCAGGTCGCTGGGGAATTTCGAGGTGCCGTCGTAGCGGAGGTTGGCTTCCAGAAGATATTTCTCACGGAAGTTATAATTCACGCGTCCGAAGAAACCCAGTTGAGAATCCCAATATTCACCACCACTTGTAGTTTGTGTACCAGTGGCCAGGTCAAATTGGGGATTCGAGTAGTCGATGAGTTGGGTGATCTGCGACCAGTTGTATGCGTTGGCGTACGCGACGCGGTTCATACCGAGCATAAAGGTGAAATTCTGTCCACCGTCCAGGTTCAGATCATAGGTCGAGTACAGGTTGATGGTGTTCCACTGATCGTTCTTGACATAGCGATAGACGTGGTCGGGATTAGCACCGGGGGCAGTGTATGTGGTCATATCCAATTCGTAGGCAGGCATCGCTCCCGGATCCGTTGAGGGGACTACTTGTCCGGCGTCGTTCACGTAGATACGTTCGCCGTTCTCGTCCAGTTTGGCTACCGCCGCTGCCCAGGAATTCCTCGCCGTGAAGCGTGTACCGGGCCGCTTTGTAATGTACTCCTGGTTGGCGTGCGTGAAATCGAATTTGATATTCCAGTTTTTCACCGGAGTAATTGTGACGCCGCCGTTGAGGCTCGTATAGTTTGTTTCCTGGAAGGCGGTGTTGGCTGCCTCCATTTCGTAGTACGGGCTGCGAATGGGATCACCATCTTCCGTTGTCATCGGGTACGTTGCTGCCCAGCGATACAAGTACAACCAGGGGTCGGCGGTTGTAGAGTTGGTTACGTACGGATAATGTTTGCTGCGCTTCGAATACAGTGCGCCGACATTGAAGGCGAGCCAGTCGTTTACCTGGGTGCCGACCTGGACGGAGCCATTGTAACGTTGGAAGTCGTCACGCTTGGCCGGCTTGGTCATCCCGCTTTGGTCGAGGTATCCGAAGCTGAGGTTATAGGTAGTCTTGCCACTCATCCCACTGGCCGAGAGGTTGTGCAGCTGCGTGGGTGTCCATTCCTTGATCATGAACTCATAAGGATCGTACATCCGAAGACCAATCTTGAAGTTGTTCACGTCGACGTACCAGTCGCGTCCATACAACATCGGGTCATGTGGTTTTACAACGTTGCCCCACCGTTGTTGCCATTCCAGCGCACGTTCATAGCCCTCGCGCGTAACGATCCAGAATGCGCCGGCGCGCGTGCCCCCGACCCGTTCGAACGCGTGCAACGTGTATTCCATCGCGTCGATGGTTCCCATGTTAAGGTCCTTCGAAATGTTCTGGAAGGAGAGGTTGCCGGAGTAGGTTACATTCACCCCCTCGGTTGCGGCACCCTTCTTCGTGGTAATCAGGATTACACCAAACGCAGCCTTTGCGCCGTAGATGGAAGCCGCCGCTGCGTCCTTTAGTACGGAGATCGATTCGATATCATTGGGGTTCACCAACTGGATCGAAGGTATCTCTACGTTGTCGAGGAGGATTAGCGGCGCAGAGCCTCCCTCGAGGGAGGCAAACTGTCCGCGTATCCGCATGAGAGGGTCCGAGCCAACTTCGCCGCTGGGAATGACGATGTTTAGCCCTGGCGTAGTACCCTGAAGACCGCGTCCTGCATCCGCGATGGGTCGCGATTCAAGTACCTTCGTGTCGACGGACGCGACTGCCCCCGTAACATTGGTTTTCTTCTGACTGCCATAACCGACAACCACGATTTCCTGAAGGCTTCCGATGCTCTCATTGAGAGACACTGTGATCTGCCGTGATTCACCTACAGTTACTTCGCGCGTCTCCATGCCGACGAAGCTGAACACCAGGACATCGGAAGGATCGGCCGTGATTGTGAATTTACCGTCACTATCGGTGACGGTCCCTTGGGTCTTTCCTTTCACTGCCACAGTGACACCAGGCAGCGGCAACTGGTCTGATGCGTTCAGCACGGTGCCCGTGACCGTACTGCTTTGCGCAGCGACATGACTATGGGCAAAGAATAGCGCCAATACCCATAGGTAGCTTTGTAAAATTTTTTTCATGGTTGTTTTTTGGTTTGTACAGAGGCTGTGGGACTACAGATGCCCCTTACCAAATGTTCCCAAAAGACGCTGCAGAAGCATCACTGAAAACGGTGATTTGGGAATATCACTGATAATGGGAATGAGTGAATGAGTGGATGAGTGGACTACTTATTACCCTCAATCCGTATGCTGCCTTTTCTGCCGCGGGTCCTGACAGCGACGGTTGGGCTCAGGACACTTTCATTGTGCGTCCTGTCGACGGCCGTGATGCCGTACGTGTATGAGGTTCTTTTTGAAACAGTTGTGTCGCGCCAATGCTGTGTGGCGGAAGGCTGGCGTGGAATGATGGCCGCGATATTGGCAGGATCTTCTGCTGAAATGGGAGTTCCCTGTTGGAACCTGTAGATGACATAGTAGGCTGCATCAGTTGTGTCCGCCCACGATAGCGATATCCCTTCACTTTGCGAGCCGCCTATGTGTTGCACCGATGGCGCTGACGGGGCTACTGCATCGATCCAGGGCGTTGAGGGTACGAGCGCCGGGTAACGATAAAACGATTTCATTGGCGCGTGGATGTCAAGGCCATTTTCGGAGAACACCCTTGCGCTGAAATACATGCTTCCCTGCACTTCCCTATACTGTCGGTTGAGGGCAATCTGGTTGGCGAGTTCATTCGGATCTTCCCATCCCTGGCGCCCTATCCGATAGGCTGCTTGTCCGATGAACAAGTGCCTTCCATGGGTGTGTTTGCTCCACCAGTCGACAAGCACAGAATAGTCAGCGGCGTCAAATCCAATATGCCAGTAGAGTTGGGGTGTGATGTAGTCGATCCAGCCTTCCCTCAGCCACTTCAAAACGTCGGCGTACAGGTCGTCGTAGTTTGTTTGTCCTGCTTTCGTCCGAGAGCCATCTGGATCCTTGTCGATATTACGCCAAACGCCGAACGGGCTTATGCCGAATTTGACGTGTGGCTTTTCCTTCCTGATACGCTCTGACAGTTCACGTACGAAGAAGTCGACGTTGCTTCGACGCCAGTCGTCGACGTTTGGGAATTCCTGACCGTGCGACTGATAGCTGCAGCTATCCGGGAAGACTTCACCTGCGATGCGGTACGGATAGAAGTAATCGTCGAAGTGTACCGCGTCGAGGTCGTAATGCCGGATGGTCTCCATGATCGTTTGAAGTACATATTCCCTGGCTTCAGGGTGTCCGGGATCGTAATACCATTTACCACCGTACTGCAAAAACCAGTCGGGGTGCCGATAGAAGGGATGATTCGTTGCGAACGTAATGGAGTCTTTCATGCTTACCCGGTACGGGTTGAACCACGCGTGAAATTCCATCCCGCGCTGACGGGCCTCCGCAATCATGAATGCGAGCGGGTTGTAGTAGGGCTCGGGACTTTTGCCCTGCTGGCCCGACAGGTATTCCGACCACGGTTCGTAGGATGAAGGATAAAAGGCATCGGCAGTGGGCCGTACCTGAACGATGACGGCGTTCATGCCTAAAGTTTTCAAGAGGTCGAGTAGTTGGACATACTCGGCTTGTTGCTGGTAGGCATTGAGTCCGCGTTTGGATGGCCAGTCAATATTTCCCACCGTCGCGATCCACGCCGCGCGCAATTCGCGTTTGGGAGCCACTTGTGCTAAAACAGAATGGCATAAGCATAGCGCGAAGATGATGAACAAGAGACGGCGAATGATTTTCATTTCCTTTGATCGCTCAAATTTGAGACGCGCGATTCGCGCGTGTCTACGAATCCCACCGATTACCAATTACCGATCACTGATTATCGATTACTTTTTTTCTTCTTACTTCTTTCCCCTTCACTCTCACTCTCACACTCACACTGTCCCCTAAGGGGTCCGACGCGCAGTGAACTCCCTGATCGCCGATTACCGACTACCGATTACTTTTTTGCTTCTTACTTTTTACCTCTTACCTCTTAGCTCCTACTGCTTCCTACCAACCATCACCGTCCGCCAACCCCACCGGCCACAGACTCCGGCACGGTCACGCAATGATACTTGACCAGGCCGTCCATGGGATGCTGGACGATGCCGGCGATTTCAATGCCCTGATCGCTCGCGACCTTTTCGAGGTAGGGCCGGAAACGATAGGCGATGGAGCCGACGAAGCTGACCTTGTGCGGCCCGGAGGGACGGGGGTATCGCTTCACGTAATATGAAAAGAAGTTCGCAAAGTTGGTGAGGATGATCTCTTTGCATTCAGGCACCTCGGCGTGTTTGAGCAGGAATGGAGTGAAGGATGCCAGGAAGCGATTGGGCATAGGCTTGTTGTAGATGTTGTCGAGGATTTCAGGTCGACCCATTCGGTAGGTAGCCTGAAAATCGTCGAGAAGGTCAGATGGAAGCTTTTCCTGCAACAGCAGGGCAATCAAGTCTTTGCACATTACCGTGCCGCTTCCCCAATCGGAAAACATGTAGCCCAGTGAGGGCATGATGTGCGTGATCTTGGTTCCGTCGTAAAGGCACGAGTTTGCGCCGGTGCCCAGAATGCATGCGATGCCCGGCTCATTTTGCAACAAGCTCCGCGCAGCGCCAAGGATGTCGCCGGACACTTCAACAGGAAAGCGGGTGGTGATCACGGACGACAGCGCATGGGTCATCAGATTGGCTTTTATGCTGGCGCCACAGCCTGCGCCATAGAAAAAGATCTTTTCCACGTTGTCGAGCAGGGGAAGAACCTTTTGTTCAACAATCGAAGCAATCTTTTCTTCGGAGAGAAAATAGGGATTGAGACCTTCGGTCACCACCGAGCTGAGACGATTTCCGCCTTCGTCAACCAATCGCCAGTCTGTCTTGGTTGAGCCGCTGTCCGCAATCAATATCATAGTGGCTGTCTGTCAGTGTAGATCGGGTATAAGGAATGACGCATACCCTTTCAGACAAAGATTGTCTCAGGAAGCAATGGTTGCATCCCGGAAAATAGTGATTTGCAATAATCACTGAATTAGTCGTTGCTTGTACGCCTTGTTGACTAACTCGGCCGTATTGCGGGCTTTTAGCTTGTAGAGAAGGTTCTTGCGGTGTGTCTCAACGGTGTTTTTGCTGATGAAGAGCTTTTCACCGATCTCGTGGGTGGTGAAGCCCGATGCGATGCATTCGAGGACTTCCCTTTCGCGGTCCGACAGCTTTTCTTCAGCAGACTGTTGATCCGGCGCTGCCTTCAGAAAACTGCTCAGCAGGGTTTTGCTTACTTCGTCGCTGAGGTAGGTGGAACCTTCATGCAGGGTGTAAATCGCCTTAAGTAGAGAATCCTTCCCCGTGTTTTTCAGATCGTATCCCAGGGCGCCGGCTTTAAGGATATCCGAGATGTAGTCCCGGTCGTTGTACATGGAAAGCCCGAGGATTTTTACGCCGGGATGCCGTTTGGAAAGCTCCCTGGACGTTTGAATTCCATCCATCCCCGGCATGTTGATATCGAGAATGACAATGTCGACGGGCTCGCGGTCGCACAGTTCCAGCACCTCGTATCCGTTTTTGGCTTCGCCTACTACACAGAGGTCGCTTTCGTCCTCGAGGAGTGACTTGAGGCCGTCCACAAACATCTGGTGGTCATCAGCAAGTACAAGTCGAATCATAGGCCTCGTTAGTTCAGTGAAGTTACAGGTAAATGACGAAATTTGGAAATCAGGCAAAGGTGGTGAGGGGAAGTTACAGATGCAGATGCAGACGCAGATGCAATGGTCTCGGTATGCGATCGATTACCGATAGTAATGCATGGTCGTGTGTCTATAGGATCAGAATTTCACGACAGCGTCTCCCTTCTCCTTGAGCAAATCAACTTCTTTCGACGCACCATTAACGGTGACCTTATACTTTCCATAAAAAGCCGGCACGGTGAATGTCCCCTTGTTGTCTGCCTTTCCGGATTCGGTTGTCCACCATTCCTTAAAAATCAGATTGTGATAGGCCTCGGCCGCCGGTGTTGCTGACCAGTCGCGGCGATAGAGGGATGAGACGGGGATCCAGTTTGCGCCCGCCCAGAAGCCCCACATGAGGATGCCTTCGACAGCAGGATGGGCGAAGCATATTTTGTAATAGTCGACGAGTTCCTTTGCTGTCAACGCTTCTTCTTCAGCAGTCATCGTCGTGATCTTTTCAGTGTGGTATCGCGACCGCTGCCCGGGCATGTTAAACTCCGTGATGCGTACGGGCAGGCCGAAGACGGCCAGCGAATCGAGCGCACGCCGCAATTCGTTCCGGTCGAACGTCTCGCTGTGCAGGTGGCCCTGAACGCCGATGCCCGCAATTGGAACGCCTTGCGCAAGCAACTTCCGAATCTGTGCCATGTATTCCGGCAGCTTGTTGCCGGTAAGGATGTCGTAGTCATTGAGAAACAACTTTGCATCGGGATCGCCATTATGTGCCCACTGTGCCATGAGCTTGGTGATCTCCGGACCGAGCCGATCCTCGTAGTAGTTACCATGGATCATCTCATTGTTCAAATCGTATTCCGCGAACCTTCCCTTGTACCGACGCGTGACGGTTTCTGCGCGATGCTGCAACGTCTTTCTCAGTTCCTCGTCGTCCAACGCTTGCACCCATGGTTGTACAAATCGGGGTATGCCCCAGAAGAGGTTATGGGCGCGGAGGGGAATGTCGTGTGCCTCCGTCCAGGCCAGGAGGGCGTCGACGACACTGTAGTCCACTTTACCACGCTCCCTTTCCATGCTCGGCCACTTCACCGCGTTCTCGGTGACGGCGGAGTTGAAGTTGGCGAGAAATTTTTCGCTGTAGTTTTTCCGGTCGGTTTCTGACATCCTCCCGCTGCCAAAGCCATTGCTGAGTGCACAGCCGAACCAGAACTCGTGACGCAGTTGCTCGACTTTGACCTCGTCGCCGGGTTTAGCCTGCACCGTGATCTTACCCATGCGATGTTTTGCGATATCGTTTTCAATGCCAGGATACTGGGCGTTGGCGACAGTAGCGAACGCCAGAAAGGCGATAGTGGTGAGGGAAACAGGGGAGTCCATGGCTGCCGGTTTTGGAACTATTGTAGGGAAATTCCTTACGGGTTCAAATCATTTCTACACCGCCGCCCCGTCGCGTATCTAATTGGCTAAGCGTCAGGGAGGTAAAGGATTGGTTTGATTTTCACGAAATATTTTCGAACCTTAGCATTCCTAACACCGTTAACAATCCTGAAATTTCGCTTTAAATGGGAATTGCTGAACGCAGGCAACGACAGAGAGAGGGAGTCAGGACGTCGATCCTGGATACCGCCTGGCGGATTGTGGGCGCCGAAGGATGGCAGTCCCTTTCCATCCGCAAGATCGCGGATGCTATTGAGTACAGCGTTCCGGTAATATATGATCACTTCGAGAATAAGGAGGCGATTTTGCAGGAGTTTACCCACCGCGGTTTTCGCCTTCTCAACGAACAATTGAAGGCGGCCAGGGATCAGTTTTCGGATCCGGCGCGGCAGCTTGAGGCCATGGCCTATGCCTACTGGCGCTTTGCATTTGACAACAAGGAATACTACCAGCTGATGTACGGGCTTGGCCTTCCTACATGCGAGGCAGCAAAGCGTGTTCCCGAACTTGCAGCACAAACGGACTTGATCCTGGAACCGATTAAGGCGCTGGTCAGCGCGAATGACAGCAAGGCTGACCCTTTTCTTAAGTTTCACACATTTCTTTCGATGCTTCACGGACTGATCGCCATTAACATGGCAGGGAATCCAAACCGGGAGGAATTGAATATGATGGTCCTTAAAGACTTTCTTGAGAGCTTCCTGACCGGGTTCAAATCCTAAATTTTTTTATCCATGTAGTTAACAGTGTTAGATTATATAATGATGATAATTAGCCGATTAAGTAAACTCTAAAATTCAAATGCGTATGAAACAGAAAGTAATCTATTGGGTGTCCACTGGCGTGTTCTCGCTCATGATGTTGTTCGCAGCGTACAACTACTTCACCGATGAGATGGTAAAAGGTGCTTTTGTTCACCTGGGCTTCCCGGACTACTTCCGAGTTGAACTGGCGGTCGCAAAACTTCTTGGCGCAGCTGCGCTCCTTATCCCTATCGTACCGCGCGCCTTCAAGCACTTTGCGTACGCCGGATTCACGATTAACCTTGTGTCGGCCGTCATCGCCCACCTGTCCCTCGGTGATCCCATGTCCGCCTGGATGCCGCCGCTGGTATTCCTTGGCGTGCTCGTGGGTTCGGTTGTCAGCTACCAAAAGCGTGACCCAACAAGCAGACCTGAACTCGCTCGCGCAGTAAACACAGCAATACAGTAAGGTATGATTTCGGAAAGAAAACTTGAAAGCGTAGAGACTCCAACTCCCCATCAGGGATTTCTCGGTGCCGGGCACATCGCCCGCGCACTGATACGCAATGATTTTGAAAAGACCGACCCCTTCATCATTCTCATGGACGACCGGATCGTCGTGCCGCCGGGTGATCCCGTCGGTGCTCCGCATCCTCACGCTGGTCTGGAAACCGTATCACTTATCCTCGACGGCAAACTGGGTGAAGGATCCCACGCGGTGGAGGCCGGGGACTTTGAACTGATGACTGCAGGCAGCGGTGTCATACATACCGAATCGATGGAACCTGGCACCAAACTCCGCGTGCTGCAGATGTGGCTGACGCTACCCCAAAAAGACCGGTGGGCACCCCCGCGACTCCAACGCTTACACCTCGACAGCGTGCCGAAGCACGTCGCCGACGGCCAGGAGATCAGGGTATACAGCGGATCTTTTGCCGGCGTCACGTCGCCCGTGCAAAATTACGTACCGCTCACCGTGGCAGATATCTGGCTGCAGCCCGGGGCCCTTACCCGCCAAACGCTTCCGGGTTCTCACACGAGTTTCCTCTATGTGATCAAAGGTTCGCTCGAAGTGGGTGAAGAAGGGAGGTCTCTGTCTGAAGACCAAATGGGGTGGTTGGCAAAGACAACTGAGGATTCAGGTGCTGCGCTCCTGCTGAAAGGCGGGCCGGAGGGTGCCCGCGTCGTTCTCTACAGTGCACCACCCCAACATGAATCCATCGCGTCATACGGGCCGTTCATCGGCAACCGCCAACGGGATATCATTCGCTTGTACGATGAATATCATCAGGGTAAAATGAAGCACATTTCAACGGTGGAGGATGTAGTTGACTTTTGAGAAAAGTTGAAGAATTGAAGAATTGAATATTGAATAATGGCCTCCGATCATATCCTCTTTGTAGCCATTTACCAGGAGTTTTGATCGGAGTTTATTTATTCAACTCTTCAACTCTTCAACTCTTCAATCTTCAATTCTTACTCAGGAACTCGTACTTCCCTGATCCGACGGTATACACAGCGTACCCGTTTTCCATTGTCTTGAACGAAACAGATTTATCGCCCGCGCGTGCACTGGTTTCTGTGACATCATCAGCTCTGCGCGCGGGAACGTAGACGGTTGCCGTGCTTCCAACTGGCACTTCAATGTCCATGGTGAAGTCACTGTCCGTCTTCTTCCATTCAATACCAGTAGTACCGTAGGGCGTTTCGTTAGCGTACGATGTGTACGTCACATCCCCCGCGGGTTGGGGTTTGAAGATAATATGGCGGTAGCCCGGCTGCTCGGGATCGGTGTTCATTCCTGCCAACACACGATAAAACCAAACGATGCCACCTCCGAACATGGGATGGTTGCGCGAACCTGTCCCATCCCACTGCTCCCATGTGGTTGTTGCACCCTGTTCGATCCACCATCCGTAGCTGGGCTGTGTTTTCTTATTCATGGCTTCAAAGGCGAGGTCGTGCAACCCGTACTCCGACAGCACTTCAAAGAAAAACTGCGTACCGAATATCCCTGTGTCGAGGTGACCCCCGTTGGCTGCGATGTCTGATTTCAAGGCGGCGATGACTTTGGGCAACTGGTCATCTGGAACGCCCATCCTGAGTGCAAAAATGTTTCCTCCAAAGCGGCCGTAGGTTCCTCGCTCTTTGTCGTAATATTTTTTCTGAAACGCAGCCTTCGTTCGATCGGCAAGTTTGGCATACTGTTTTGCCTTATCCTTCTTGCCCAGGACGGCGGCAGTCTTCGCGGTCAGGTCCGCGCATCGCCACAGGTAAAAGGTGTGCACCATGTCGTCGAGCGGAAGGTCGAGCGCCGGAGCCCAGTCGCCCAAATTCAACCATTTGTTCGGATTGTTGGGACTCGGCGCCTGCGAAAACATGATGCCGTTCTCGTCCGTCCACGTCAGCATGTACCGGATATAACCTTCCATGCCTTCAAAGTTGTTTCGCAGCATGTCGACATCTCCGTAGTGCAGGTAAAACTCCCAGGGCATGATCTGCATGGCCGCGCCCCACGCCACACCGCCACCACAGCCCGGTTGCCAGGGCGCACCGTTCGGTACGTAACCCGTTTCGGGATTTTGTGCTCCGAGTATATCACGGATCCACTTTGTATAGAAGGCGCGTGCATCGAAGTTGTGCATGACCGTCACGCATGCCACCTGGCCATCGCCGGTATAGGGCGACCGTTCCCGGTGGGGACAGTCGCTGGCGATTCCACCGTGCATGTTATCCGTTTGGCTCCGCCACCATATCTTGTGGATGGTGTTAAAGAGGGGATTCGAACATTCGAATTTCCCCGTGGTCTCCACGTCGCTGTACACCGCTTCGGCGACCAGGTTTTCCGGTTTCAGTTCACCGGGCCAGTTTGAAATTTCAACCTCTCTGAAAACAAACCACGTGAACCGTGCTGCGTACGATTCGGGCCCACCGCCTTTCAGCGTATATGAATTATCGCCTACGGGAGATTCACAAATGTATTTGATGTCGATCCGTCGGCCTGCCTCGCCAACAACATTCTTGAGGTGTAGCCACCCTGAGATCTCTTCTCCAAAGTCTACTCTGTATTTGCCGTCTTCCAGCGCTTCGATCTTCACGGGCTTGAGCCGTTCCATCACCTTGTCTGTCGGCGACATGTGCGCGACCAGTTTCCCCTCAGGCGCTTTGCGGAGGGCGACGGACTCCCATTTTGCATCGTCGAACTCCGGCCGGCTCCAGCCCTCCTGCTCCAGCCGCGCATCATAATGTTCACCATCATATACGAGATCCATAACGATGGCACTCTTTGAAGCCTTCCAGCTAGCATCGCTTACAATCACATCCTCCGAGCCGTCAGTATACGTAATGTAGATCTGGCCAAGAAAGCGAGGCGATCCGTAGGACTGGGTCCAGTTAATGGGCGCGTTGTAAAAGCCGTTGCCCAGAATAGCGCCGACGGCATTACTGCCTTTCCTGAGCTTGTCGGTGATATCGTAACCGAGGTACATGACGCGGTATTCCCTGAAGTTGTCGGGCAGCGATATGTAGTTGTTTTCCAGCCCTGGTCGCTTGGCGTACAGCGTAACGTTGGGCACCATCACGTCATCGCTAATCTTTTCACCGTTCACATAGAATTCGAAAAAGCCAAGCCCGGTGGCATATGCCCGCGCTGACGCTACGTCCTTGTTGATCGTGAAGGCCTTCCTCAACAGCGGGGCAGGAGGCGGCATGGGCTTCGGTTCATCGTTATTTCCTCTCCGGGGTTTTGGCAGCGCTTCTTCGCCCTGCCAGGGTGCGCCGATCCACTGTGCCTTCCATTCATTTGCATCGAGCAATCCCATGCTCCAGTATGCCGGCTCACTCCATTCCGATACCTTACCGTCCTTGTCCCACGTCCTTACGCGCCACCAGCAATCTTGTCGTGACGACAGGGTTTTTCCGGCGTATGGCACATTAAAAGATTGGGGCGAAGTAACCTTACCGCTTGCCCACAGGTCGGCCTCGCCAGTCAGGAGTTTTTGCTTCGAACTCGCCACCTGGATTTCGCGGGCAGTCTGAACCTGACCCCGGTCGCCTTCCTTCGCGACGTTTACCCAGGAAAGCCGGGGATTGAGCACGTCGACCACAGAAGGGTTTTCCAGGTATTCGCATCTCAGCCGGGTAGGAAGAAGCTGGGCTTCAGCGTCCTGGATAAAGAGTCCCAGGCATATCAGCGCCGGCACGAGAAACAGCGATCGGGCAAGATTACATTTTGCGGTCATGAGACAGTTGAGTTTAAACAGGAGAAAGGTGCCCAAAAGGGAGGTCATTTTCAAGGAATCCTACGCGGGATTCACAACGGCAGCGGGACACCGCAGGTAGGAGCGAATTATTTTTCCTCCAACTTTCCCTTAACCAAACGCACGCCATACGCCGGTCCCGCTGTGTTTCCCGGTAGTGCTTGAAATTTCACCGTCACGAATTCCTTGCTTTCGGTAAGTCATTCCGGAATGGGATACGGGATGTCGTAGAACAAATGTGGTAAGAATGAAACGCCTTACTCGTTCCGCAGGGTCTTCGCCGGATCTGTGTTTGCGGCTTTCAGGGACTCGTAGCTAACGGTGAGCAATGCGATAACGAGCGCGCACACGCCGGCAAAAAGGAATGGCGTGACGCTCAGCGGCGTCTTGTATTCGAAGCCTTCCAGCCATTTGTTCGACCCATACCACGCCAGGGGCACCGCGATTGCAAAAGCCAGCACGACGAGCCTGACAAATTCCTTCGACATCATCCCTGTGATCTGAGGGACAGATGCGCCCAACGCTTTGCGGATACCGATCTCGCGCAGCCGCCGTTCTGCCATGAAAGATGAAAGTCCGTACAGGCCGAGGCTGCAGATGATCATCGCGACTACGGAAAACGCTGTGATGATCCTCGATATCCTTCGGTCCTCATTGTACTGCTCTTGCAGATCTTCGTCGAGAAAGCTGTACTCGAATGGCGCGTCGGACACCTGTTCGCGCCAGAGGGCTTCAATATCCGATATGCTCTGTGAAAATTCTGACGTGTTAAGGCTGGCGATCATGAAATTGTAGCGATCCGCAACCCCTGCGATTTCAAACGTGAGGGGTACAATCGGCTCCCTGAGCGAGACCTGGTTGAAATCTTCCATTACGCCGATCACCTCGAATGTAAAATGCTCACCCTGCCAGTCGAAGTGCAACTTTTCGCCGATGATTTCTTCTGGCTTGAGGCCGAATTTCTCAGCCGACGCGCGATTGATGATCAGTCGCCCCTGCGATTCCACCTCTCGATTATTGGTGAACGACCTTCCGGCGATCATTTTGATGCCGAGCAACTCCAGGTATCCTGCGTCGACAAAATTTCTGCGGTTGAGGATCGCCGTTTCCATGCTTCCTCCATCGCGATAAAAAACCATGTCGTTGAAGATTTGGGAGCCAGGAGCATAGCTCGCCGCTGAAACGGATTCAACAGAACTCATCTGGGCGATCTTGTTTCTCAAGGTCTCGTACTGCCGCTTTGCCTCAGCTGTACGCAAGGGTATGATCACCTTTGCTTCAGGGTCAAAGCCGAGGTCCTTCTCCTTCATGAACGAAAGCTGACGGGAGATCACAAACACTCCGCAAACCAGCACGATGGCGATGACGAATTGAAAGATGACAAGAGCCTGGCGCAGCCTGCCTGAAGCGCTTCCGAGTGAGAATTTTCCTTTTAGTACTTCGGCGGGTTTGAAGGACGATATGTAGAATGCCGGATAGCTACCCGCAACAAGACCTGTTATGATAGTGAGTCCCACCAATGCGAGAATGAAATACACGCTGTTGTCGCTGTTGAACGAGATGCTTTTTCCGGATAACTCGTTGAACCCTGGCAACGCCACCTGCACGAGCAGCACGCTGATAACCATGGCGACGGCGACGATAACCAGAGCCTCCCCCATAATCTGGCGGATCAGATTGCTACGAAATGCTCCCATCGCCTTGCGAATGCCAATTTCGCCCGCGCGCTTCGCGGCTTTTGCGGTCGACAGGTTCATGAAATTGATGCAAGCGAGGAGCAGCACGAAGAGCGCAATCGAGACAATGATGTAAATGTGCGTAATCCGCTGACTGCGGGCTACTTCCGATTTCAGGTAGATGTCTTTAATGGGTTCGAGGAAAAGCGTCTTGGTGATGCCCAGGGCCTTCATATCCTCGGCGCCGTACTTGATCAAAAGGTCGTTCATCTTGCGTTCTACCTCTGCCTCCGAATGGCCCGGTGCGAGCTTGAGGTAGCCCATCACGAAGTTCTGACCGCCCCACTCATATGCGGCGTTGGAATCGGCGCGCACGTAGTAGCCGAAGCCTTCACTCATCATTGAGGTAATGAAGTTGGCGTCGAAGAAGCTTTTGTCTTGTCGATATACGCCGGTCACTTTGTAATTGACCGGTTCGCCACCTTGTGAGATCAGAATGCTCTTGTTGAGGGCCGGCTCGTTGCCAAATAACTTCTTGGCTAGCGGCTCAGAAAGGACCACCGTATTGGCGTCAGCCAATGCTTTTTTGGGATTGCCTTCAAGGAATTCGTAGGTGAGCACGTCGAATAGCGTGGAGTCGGCGATGTAACCGTCAGGTTCAAAAAACTTTTCGTCTTCGTATTGGATCAGGTCAGGGCTGCTGAACGACGCGACAACCCGCGCGGCTTCCTCTACTTCCGGAAGCTCCTCCTTAAGGGTCATCGTGATCGGTGGCGAGACAGACCCTAGCTTGTCAAATCCCACGACACCCTCAAACTGCGTGTCTATTCGGTACAGGTCGCTCAGTCGCTCATGGTGGCGGTCGTAGCTGAATTCGTCGCGTACATACAACGAGAGGAGGAGGCAACAGGCTACGCCCAGGGAAAGGCCAAAAATGTTTATGAGGGAGAATATCTTGGTGCGGACCAGATTTCGGACGGCGACCTTAAAGTAGTTCTTCAGCATGCACAGTGGATTTTGCCCCCAATGCGGTCCAATATTAATGCCATCGCGGAAAGGGCGCGCTGTGACCGGTATGCGAGAAAGAAGGAGTGCGCTCCCGAACAGTACCGTTCGCTGGCGGACAAAAAGGTGGGTCAATGAAAGGCGGGAATTGGCAAAAAATCAACCCTTCGGTATATTGCTCATCCCGAATAGGTCGGGGCAAACCTACACTACATGGTCGTCAACTATCAACGTATCTACGAACATACGGGGTACCTCTTGTATTCCATTGCCGCGGCCGACGGCGCCATAAAGGAGGCGGAAGTCTCCGCAATCAGGGATCTCATTAATAAAGAGTGGCTTCCACTCGAGGATTCTACCGATGAATTCGGAACCGATGCCGCCCACTACATTCTGATGACCGTCGATATCCTGGTGGATCGGGGCTTGTCTGCTGATGAGGCGTTCGCCGTATTCAGAGATTATTTCGAGATGCACGAGGCGGCATTTACCGAACCCATCCGCAAGAAAATCCGGCTGACCGCCACCGCCGTTGCCCGGGCATTCCTGCCGGACGGGCAGATGGGCAACTCCGAGGTGGGGCACATGAACATCGGCGCCGGGCGCGTGGTGTACCAGGACCTGACCCGCATCAACAAGGCCATTGCGAAGCGCAAACTGGCTTCCATGCCGGCCGTTGCCCGCGCATTTGCCGGAGAGAACAAGGCCGAGTCGAGGTATTTGAAAGAGCTGAAGAGGATGGTTGGGTGAGCGCGTTTTACGTGTGCACGTGTTTACGTGTTTACGTGCGTACGTGTTTAGGTTGTCTGGCTTCCGCGGGCGTGCTTGTTGGTGGTTTGATGCAAGCGGCCACAACACAAAGGTCACGAGTAAAAGACGTGACATGTTAAACGCTGAGTCATTGGATTCAAAACCTGATTCTTATCATTTCCGGGTAATCGGGTTGTCGGTAAATTGATCCAGGTCTTCCTCAAAATGGCCTTTGCTATGAAATCAACGTTTTCTCTTCTGGCGTGGGCGGGTGTTGCGGCTATTCTGTTGGCGATTCCCCATGGTTGTTCAAAACGCGCCGAGTCCAGCGAAGTTGTATTGCACGATTCCGTGTACGTCAATCAAGGGGATCGCATCGTAGCACTGACTTTTGACACCCTTCGGAAGTCGCTTCAGGGCGCGATAGCGCAGGGAAATTTTGAGGGCGCCATCGCATTTTGCAGAGAGCAGGCCAATCCGGTAACCACAACCTATGCAGACAGTTTCAAGATAAGGCGGACTGCCCTGCGCGTACGAAATCCGGATAACCGCCCGGACAGCCTCGAGCTCGCCGTCCTCATTGGGATGGGAAACGAGATGCAGGCCGCGCGACAACCCGGAGTGAAGGTCGTGCGGACGAGCAACGAAGTTCATTTCTTTAAGCCGATCATCCTCCAGGCTATGTGCCTGAATTGTCACGGGACCCCCGGACAGCAGATTGCAGACCGTACGTTAACGCGAATCCGCGAACTTTATCCGGCCGATCAGGCGGTAAACTTCAAAGAAGGAGACCTCCGCGGCGCGTGGCACATCACGTTCGAGCGCCCGAAGCCGAAATGATCTTCCGGACGGCATTCAGATGATGGTCGTCGTGCTCCGCGACAAAGAACATAAGGTCGATCACGCGCATCTCTTGTTGCAGCCTGGGATGTAAAGAAACGCCATTGAAGTCATTGCCACCGAATGACGATAGCAGCGCAAGCGTGCGGTTCCGCTCATCCCTGAGGCGTGTGGTGAGGTCGGAAATGGGAACCGTGTTGAACCCTCCTTCATCCGTGGCCTGGTTGCCCAGATCGGCTGGTGTCATGATCGAGCGGTTGTTGCGTATGTCGTCAAAGCGGATTTGCCACAGCGGCTCAAGCACGAAAAGATGGGCTATGTGTTCCTTGACCGACCACTTGCCCTCGGGCCTTAATTCAAGGACGTCGGCAGGGACGTTTTCAACAGTGGAAACAAACGCACCTGGTGTTTCGCGTAACCTCGCCAACAGGGGTTCGTATTGTTCCATCCCGAAGCTAAAATCGAACGTTCTGTCAAACCACTTCATAACGCAAAGTTTTTGCCGGCAATGTGAATGAAAAAAGCAGCCCTGTAAAGGGTCACTTTTTTATTTTCCTACCATAACAGTGAACTACGTTATTTAAATTCTTTTAGCTAAAAATCTCCTTTTGCCGTGCCTTTGATGTCCGTGTATCCACCTTCTTCGAGGTTAAGCGGTGAACAATTCCAGGTGCCGTCAACCGTATTCGTTACATTGTTGTAAACCCCACGAAAGAGCGCTGTTTCATCATAGAAAGGAATGTCCGTGTTGAGATTACCGGGCCACGACAGATAAACGCTATCATTGGGAAGGACCGTCACGGTGATGTCGCCAGGTTTTTTTCTCGCACATCACAGCCCGTACACCTGATATCCAATAGGCTTGAAGGAAAAATTGTTCGTCATACCAGCAGAGCACGCGGTGAGCCCGACAATGAGGTCCATCCGTGCTTCCAGAATGACGTAATCCCCTGCACGACTTTTCGGAGGGAGTACTTCAATGTGACCGGAATGCGGATCAACGGAAACGTTCATGAATACATTGAAGCAAACGGGAATGCTATCCGGTGCGATACCGAACTCGGCGAGTGCAGCCGACAGGTTGCCAAAGCAGCCTTGATGAGGATCGGTGTCTCCGTACAGCTTGCGAAACATTTCTGCGCTGCAGGGGCTCAGGAGGAAATCGTGCCGTCCGACAGTATCCTCTACCATTTCAAACATGACATTGCTGCGGTTCGAATAGAATAAGTGGCCCGCTGTCAGAAATATCGTGCCGGCATAGTCGATCGTCCGGCCGGACGAAAGCACCTCGCGGGGATCGTCGAGGCTGAAACAGACCACATCAGAAACCTGTTCTCCTTTTATATCCGTAATGCGAAGGCGTTCACCTTGTTTAAGGACAAGGGCTACGCCGCTCCGCGGCTGGATGACGTTCATGGTTGTCAGGACTTCTTTTGCAGAGGACATTTCCAATCAGATTTATATTGAATGCCACTGTATTGTCGGGTTTCCGGCTTATCGCCAAAGTCGCTGAGCATCGGATTGATGGATCCGGAATAATGCATATCGCGTTTTCTCACGGCGCGTTTCATTGTTTCATAGCGATTTGTTTTCCGGAGTCGTTCGAATTCCTGATGTGGATTGAAAACCAGCGTGGGATACGAAAAGGTACGCGCTTTTCGGCTGCTCGCGGGATGGAGGCCAATAATGAAAAAGGCTTCCTCCTTTAAGCTGAAGCTAAAGCGTGACGATTCCGGGTCGTCGTCCACGCGGTGGTCATGGGAGTACACCCGTCGATCGAGGTCGGCAAGAGCATTCAGGCGTGTCCACAGGAGCCTGTCGAACGTCCACTCGTCTTTTATCTCCGGGCTACGGAAGATTACTGCTGCACTGTGGTAGGGCGCATCAGCTTTGCGATAGTCGTCGACAAACTCGTGAAGGAATTCCAATGTGCGCTGATCTTCTTTCGCGCTTTCCATGTCTTCTGCTACTAAGCATCTTATGTGGCCACGCGCTACAGCCGCTTGTGCGGCAATGCAGGGGAATCCCCGGCTTTTCAGGTGAAGGAGGTATTCATTGATAATTGCGCTTGCGGTTTTCATGGTGTTTTAATTTTGGGTACGGCGGAATTCCACCACGGGAACTCCAATTGCTGTTTCCGGCGACGGAGTTTCCGACCATGATTCCGAAGCATGAGGTGTCGCTGCGTCTAAGCGTCGCAGCCTGGCAAGATGTTTTTCAGAGCGGGTGAAGTGAGCGAGTCCATCGCGAAAGCCCCAGATCTCAGCTCCCGCGAGTTGGTTGGCTATGCTGATGCTGCAGAGTATGTTCCAATGATGCGCTAGTATGCGAAGTGCGCTGATGAGGGAATGACCCCGGCAATACACATGATGCGGTTCCGCACCACTTCCGTTGAACTCCAGGATAGTGAAGTTTTTCCCAGCCTTCAAATCGGCAATCGATGCACACTTAAGATCATAGCGTCCGAAGCACAAGCCAGTTCGGCGACTCAAGGAATCGAAAATGGCGAGCAAAGAAGCATCCTTTTCATGGCTGAGGTCAATCAGAAGCGCCCCGCGGCTGAGATTGAAAGCTTCCGACAAAACGAACCGCTCACCGTAGGGCACCACATTATCCAGGTCGGCTGCATGCCGCGAAAATAATTCGGTTTTCCTGTGTCGTGCCCTCTCGGACCGAAGGATCAATTCCTGCAGGGTAGATAGCCCGTCGCCCACGACACTCAGTGGCTCTTTTCGCACAAAGCCCGTAATACGACCGCGTGCTGCGTGCGGCAACCGATAGTAGAACACACTTACTTCGATGGGATACGTTACAAACTCCTGCACGATGTAGTCGGCCTGCATGATGCTGTGATATTGCCGAAGCTCTTCAACAGTATTGATCCGCCGGAACATCAGACCCATACGACCGACATCAGGTTTGACCGCCAGGGGAAACGATAGTTGCTCGGTTACAAGCCCATACAATGAAGAAAATGATGTATCCCGGGTGACTAGGAACGACTTTGGAATGCAACCCGACGGGAACAGCCGGTACATTTCCATTTTGCTTTCCCCGGTAAAGCCGCCAAAGGTCAGTCCGGGATTTGCAGTCGTAAAAAACCACATGCTCCTGGCTTTCAGGCAACACCAAAGCCAGGTGGGAATCAGTGGCACATATTTAACGAGCCAGTGCCATTGTCGCCATTGCGTGACGTGAGCGATAATCGCGCGAAGTTGAGTACGTGATGCATTTTTCATCCGTCAACGAAGGGCAAAAAAACATGCCAGCATAAAATGGAACAGCACAATGAACGCTCAGCCGCTAATCCCTGTCACGTAGCCCGATCAGCGCATAGCGTGTGTGGATAATACGTCCCGAAATTGTTGACTTTGCACCCCCGTCGCATAGTGCCCTTAAAAATGTCGGAAGTGACCATTGGCGGACTGCGGGCAAGGGACTAAGTTGCATTAAGTCAAACACAACAGATCCTATGAAAAAGCTCAACATTCTGTATTGGACTTTCACAGTCTTGTTTGCCCTCTTTATGCTGTTTTCGGGCATTACCAACCTCATGGTTACTGAAGACTCCGTAGCCCTCATCGTGGATACTCTGGGTTATCCGAGATACATCGTCGCCTTCCTGGGAGCGGCAAAGATCGTTGGCGCCATCGGCGTATTGATCCCGACACTCCCGCGGTCAGTTAAGGAGTGGGCATACGCTGGTCTTTTCTTCGACCTGGTAGGTGCCACGTATTCTTTGATTGCCGCTGCAGGTTTTGATCCGTCCATGCTTACCATGCTTCTCCCGTTTGGTCTGGGTGCGCTGTCGTACCTGTTCTACCACAAAAGGAGGACGGCGGTCGGCGTCTCCACGGTGGTTGCCTGAACCTTGATTTGTAGGTATTGAACGATTGTCAGGGCGGGTTCAATGACGGCTTATCGCCATCCCCGTCCGGCATGGTCAGGGCACTGCCTTGTTCGGGCGCATCCCATTTTCGGGCGCAAATGTCCGCTTTCAGGCGGTGACAATGTACGAAACTCGTCGTATTGAGGGTTTTTCGGATGGCATATTATTTGGCTTTCCGGTACTCACAAACCTGACCCAAGAGAATGTTCAGCAACTACCTAATCACCGGATTGCGCGCTCAGCTGAAGGAAAAGGGCTACGCAATGATCAAGATTGCCGGCCTTGTTTTTGGACTGGCCACTACGATTATCATCTGCTTGTTTGTTGTCGAGGATTTGTCCTACGACAAGTTTCATACGAACTATGGAAGAATCGTTCGTCTGCTCACCATTGACAATGCCGAGGGCGTAAGCAGCAAGCTTGTAGGTGTTACACAACCGCGGTTAGGTCCCGCTGCAAAGGAAGAACTTCCTGAGGTCCTAGAAAGCGTACGGTTTGTCGGTGGTGGTCGGTACGACCTCAGCTTTGGAGAGAAAACGCTCTTTTGCGAAGCTGCCTTTCGCGTTGACCCTGCCGTATTCGCTGTGTTCGATTTCCCTGTAATCGAGGGGACTACCGAAGGAGCGCTAGATCAGCCGGGATCTATTGTAATAACCCGGAGTCTGGCCGGGAAACTGTTTGGCGACGAGCCTGCGGTCGGCAAGACAATAAAGCAGAATCTCAATACAGACCTCCATATTACGGCCGTTGTCGAAGACCCTCCGGCCAATTCACATCTTCAATTCGATCTCCTTCAAACGCTTATACCCGGACCCGACGAGCAGGGCCTTCGGCAGGCGCTCGAGACCTGGCAGGGCATCTTCTGCTTCACGTATCTGTTACTCGACAGAATGCCAGACGAAAGCGATCTGAATGCAAAACTGCAAGCCATCAGTCAGAAGAATAATGCCTTCGAACTCTTTGTACCTGTAGTTCAGCAACTGAAGGATGTTCACCTACGATCAAGGGAAATTCTTTTCGAGACGAACGCGAATAAGTCGGACGCTCAAAATGTCTACGTGCTGTGTGTCATCGCGGCGTTAATTGTCCTGCTGGCCGTCGTCAACTTCATTAACCTTGCCACAGCGCGGTCTATGGCCCGGGCAAAAGAAGTGGGGCTACGCCGTATCATCGGCGCGGTGAAGCGACAGTTGATTACACAGCATCTTACAGAGTCGATCGTGGTGGCATGCATAGCCGGTGTACTTGCCGTGGGACTCGTCTTTTTGCTAATGCCGTCATTGAACAGCGCCTACCAACGGCATGCGGACCCGGCGTTGCTCTTCACTGTGCCCGGGGTGCTCGTCCTCGTCTTCCTCATTGGCGGAGTTGGGGTCCTGGCAGGCATCTATCCGGCGTTTGTACTTTCATCGTTCCGGCCGATAGAGGTCATGAAGGGTGCGTTCCGCCATTCGCCGGCGGGCATCCGACTGAGAAAAGCGCTTGTCGTTGTTCAGTTTACGATTTCCATTGCGTTGACCGTAGGCACCGCCATCGTCTATCAGCAAATGAACTACATCTTCACGGCCGACCTGGGTTACAGTCGTGAGCAAGTGATCACGTTACAACAAAACGGACCGACTGTTGGCCGCACACAGGCCCTCCGGGAAGAACTCATTCGTGATGTTTCGATTGCCGGCGTAGGAACGTCATCAGCCCGGCTTGGACAGCAGCTGGGGCGAACCAGTATTTATCCGGAAGGCGCCACCAGCGAAACGAATATCATTACAAGTATTATGTCGGTGGATGAACACTTCATTCCAACGATGAATATGCAGATCGTGGCAGGGCGAAATTTTTCAACTGAGTTCCACGACTCTCTTTCGATGATCGTCAATGAGGAAATGCTTCGGCTGCTTGAGTGGGAGGACGGCGTAGGAAGAAAGATCAGCCTGCAATCGGGACCCAACCCGGAAGATCGCACCGCCTACACGGTCGTAGGCGTTGTACGGGACTTTCACTTCGCCACAATACGTCATAAGCTGGAGCCCCTTTTCATGCTTTACAGCCCCACCAATCCTTCCATGGCGATTAGGGTTAATACCGCAGACATGCAGCGCACCATTGACCATATCGGCGATGTATGGAAGAAGGTGAACCCTGGTACCACCTTTGAGTATGCATTTCTGGATGAACAGTTCGCGACGCTTTACAGCAATGAACAGGCCTTTGCGCGGATGTTTTCGCACTTTACAGGCTTGGCGATCTTTATTGCCTGTCTCGGCCTGTTTGCCCTTGCGGCGTTTACGGCTGGACTACGAAGGAAGGAAATCAGCATACGGAAGGTGTTGGGCGCCAGCAGTTGGTCTGTGCTCTACAGGCTCACCGCCGAATTTGTTGTGCTTACCCTCGTGGCATTTGTAGCGGCCAGCGTGATTGCCTGGTTTGTGATGAGCCGCTGGCTTGACGATTTCCAATACAGCATTCAACCTGGTGCCGGTGTCTTTATCGCCTCCGGCGCGTTGTCCATGGCCATTGCCCTATTGACCGTCAGTTACCAGGCCCTGCGGGCGGCGTGGAGCAATCCGGCGGAGGCGCTACGCGCGGAATAAATCCAATAATTTTTTTGCATTAAATGCCGCATATCCTAATTGATCGTTGTCGAAATAAATGAATGTATCTTTTCCTTCCTTTAACCAGTCAGCAATACGGCTTCCCCAGGTGTTAAGAGTACGAGTAGAATAACTGCCCTGATACTTGTCGCCGGGACCGTGAAGGCGGATGTACACGAAGTCAGCTGTCACCTCGATCGGAGAGCGGTGGCCGGCTAGTTCGTAGATGCAAAAGGCGCAATTGCTCCTGCGCAGGATTTCGTAGATCTCAGGATCGTACCAACTTTGATTGCGAAACTCGAACGCATATCGTTGATCGTCCGGGAGCAGGTTTACGAACTCAGCAAGCCGTTCGACATTGATTCTCCATCCAGGTGGAAGTTGAAACAAGATAGGACCGAGCTTTTTGCCGAGCCCGGCGGCGTGCTGAAGGAAGGTGTTCAACGACTCCTCCACATCACTCAACTTTTTCATGTGTGTGATGTATCGATTTGCCTTAACGGCAAATAAGAAGTCTTTGGGCGAGTCGTGCTTCCACTTGTCAAACGTCTTCCTGGCGGGAAGGCGGTAAAAAGGATTATTGAGTTCGACGCTATGGAAAATCTTGCTGTAGTACGCAAATTGTTTCGAAGGCGGAGTCGCCTCTGGGTAAAACGTGCCTACCCAATGCTTGTAATGCCAGCCTGATGTTCCAATATGAACTTTCCCCTTCATGCTCAGGAGTCCTTTACCGGCTCCCCGAGAATGATTTGTTCAAGGTCTTTGTCGGCTGGTCCATTAACTACTCTTCCTTCCATGGAATACCGCGCCCCGTGGCAGGGACAATCCCAGGTTTGTTCAGCGCTGTTCCAGACTACCGTGCAGCCCATGTGGGTACACGTGGGGTGAACGGCGTGAAGCATGCCGTCATTATCGCGGCAGACGGCGATTTTTTCGTCGTGGAGACGGACCACTACACCCTCGCCTGCCCGTAGCCTGTCGAGGCCTTCCAACTCATCCAAACCCACCATCTTGCGCAGCAGCTGTTTTACCACGCCCGCATTGTGCTGGAGAAATGCGGGGAGTCCGGCGGCGGGTTTAATGCGTCCCGGTTTGAAGATTCCTTCGTAGCGATCTTCGCCGGTTAAGAATCGCGCCCGCAACGCGAGGGCCGCAATCTGACTGTAAGTAATTCCGTTTCCACCATAACCGGTTGCGACGAGGATGTTGTCTGTGTGTCCCGGAAGTGTGCCGATGTACGGCAGGCCATCTACGGATTCGAAGAATTGGGAGGACCAATAGTGCGTGATCTCCTTTACGTCGAAATGGAGGCGGACGTGTTCCTCCAAACTGCGGAAGGAAGAGTCAGTCTCTGATTTCGACCCGGTCTTGTGGTCTTCACCGCCGACAATAAGGTAATTGATGCCTTCGATTTCCTGTGAACGGTAGTAATGATAGGGATCCTTCATGTCGTAGAGAAGGCCGTCCGGATACTCGTTCGTCTTGAGTCGAAGTGCGAGCGCGTAGCTTCGATAGGGGACGCAACGCAGGTGGAGCAAGTTAATGCCCGGTGGAATATGCGTGGCATATATCAACGACTTCGCGTGAAATGTTCCCTGCGAGGTTTCGATCCGTACTTCCTCGCCTGCATCAATTTCTTCTACATGGCAATCCTGCAACACCACACCGCCTGCTCTTTCGAACGCCTGTGCCAGGCCATGGACGTATTGTACCGGATTAAGCGCAGCCTGGTTCCGGACCATCAGAATCTTTTTGGCAGGTAGTTGCATGGGAAGAGATGGGACGTAAGCGACGTCGACGCCCAGGTCGAGACAGGCATCGTGAATGGACTGCAGGTCTTCAACCTCCTTCTCGTCTTGAGCAATAATATAGCCGTTGGTCTCCCTGAAGCCGCAATCGATGTTCAGCGTTGCCGTAAGTTCTGCCACCAGGTTAATGCCTTCCCGCGTTGCACGTGCCACGGCACGCGCAGTGTCTTTTCCGAAGTTCTTTATCATTTTCGGATACGGCGTATCCAGAACCGTGTTGAGATGGGCCGTTGTACCACCGGTTGTCCCGAAGCAGAGGTTACGGGATTCAAAAACGACACACGACTTTCCGCTTTGCTGTAGCAACAAAGCAATGGTTATTCCCGTGATTCCTCCGCCCACGATGGCTATTTCGTAATGGCGCTCAGCAGGGATAAGGGTGGAGTGGAAGGCGTGCGCCTTCTCTTGCCACAGGCTGGTCAACTTGCCGTCTCGGTGTATCATAACCGGAGTACGACAAAATATTTGCCACGCATCAATTTGTGGGAATATCAGGCGTATTCACATACTTGATACGCGCAGAATTGGGGAAAGCTATGGAAATTTAGCCCCGACTTTTGCACGGTCAAGGTTCTTTGTCACCGCCGAGGCTGTAGCTGTTATTCTCCTCGTCTTCATTGCCCGTCTCTTCGTCGGCGTCGTCGAGTTCTGATCCAGGGACATCGAGGTCAGATCCTGCAAAGTCCACCGGTTGCGTCCGGTGCTTCAACTGTTCGTCGTCGCCCATATCCATGCTGAGATCTTTGGGACCAAGAGCCTGGAGGTCTTCTTTCGTCACATCACTTTCGGAGGATCCGGGGCGGCCGCTCGTTTCAGATGGCGGAATGTTGTCTGGTGCGTCATCAAGACTGCCCTCGAGGCGTTTTCCCCTACGCATGATGTCTTCGCCGGGTTCGTATTTCTCGTATCCCGGAAATTGCTGTTCTGCGTTTTTTTCCCGTCCTGGCTTATCCGAAGGCTTCCTGTCTTTTTCTTTTTGATTTTTCATGAGTGAAATGCGTGAGTTGAGGAAATGGTGAAATTGGAAGGGCCGCTTACTCCGAAGAGGAAACGGCCCTTTGTCTCGTTCTGTTTCTTGCGCCGGTATTATCCGGTTCAAGTTCGACGGGTATGTTCTCAGATTTGACTTCAACTTGCATCGAAGGCAAAACACCCCAACAGAACACGACTACTTTACTAAAGTCAAATACCATTCCATAATCTCGAAGGATACCCCACGTAATTCTCGGAGGCAGTTTTTGGGCTTCAACCTGGCTCGGGCCGTGGTGCTGCATTCACAATGCGGGATGTCGTTCCCCAAAAATCCCCAACCATAAGAGATCATCGGGTACGCCTTGTACACAGCGCATTGCAGATTACCGTAATGTGTTGCCTTAGGCCATATGATGCGAATATCTCCGTGATATTAGAGCCATGGCATAGTTTTTAGACCGGTTGATCAAAACGTTCTTAGATACTAAATCCCTTATTCATGGAAGCGAGAAACACCATCGACTGCATTGAAGCGTGTTACGACTGTGCTGTCGCTTGTGAGAATTGTGCTACGGCCTGCTTGCGCGAGCCGAATGTCGAGCGATTGATACGATGCATTGAGTTGGACCGCCAATGCGCTGTCATGTGCCGCGCGATTGCAGAAGTGTTGAGCGTTGACGCTCCACAGTCTGCCTCAATGGCCCAGTTGTGTGCTGAGATGTGCGACGTATGCGCGGAGGAATGCGCCAGGCACGCTGCGGAAACGGATCATTGCCGTAGATGTGCCGAAGCTTGCAGGACTTGTGCGGAGGAATGTCGCGCGTTCGCTGGCATGCACCAGAGCATTCACTGAGGTTGGTTCTCCGGATCGCCATCGACGTACCGATAGGTTAGTTCAGTCTCTTCGTGCATGGGTACGGCGAAGTCGGATATTTCGATTACCTCGCTGGTCTGTATCGCATGCACATGCGTGAACTCCGCACCAAAAAGGAGAATCATCCCGGAATAACTTGACCACAACAGGATCAGAATAATGGAGCCAGCCGCGCCGTAGGCCGAACCGGGATCATTTAGTCCGAAGTAGAGGCCGAGGGCGAACTTCGCGACGACAAATAGTAACGATGTGATAATGGCGCCTCCCCATACGTGACGCCATCCAATTTTCACATCGGGGAGAAACTTATAAATGGCGGCAAACAAAATGGTGATGATACCGAGTGAGAGGAGGATGTCGATGGCGTGAAAGAGCACACTGAGGGATTGCGACACGGTATTGGTTACCCACTCGCTCAAGGCTGCAATCATCGTAGACACTGCAAACGAAATGAGCAATAGAAATCCGATGGCCAGGACAATGCCGAAGGAGAAAAGCCTGTCGCGTAGTAGCTTGAGGAACCGTTGTTTGGGTTTGGGCTTTACTTCCCAGATGACGTTCAGAGATTGCTGAATGTGGTAAAAGACACCTGTTGCGCCGAAGAGGATGGCCGCGATGCCCACAATGTACGCCAGGGTGTTGCCTTCCAGCGAGGCGGCCTCGGCTGCTATCGCCCTTACATCGCTTGCTACCTTAGTGCCGACAACCCCCTGTATCTGTGTTATGATTTTGTCGGTCACCTTTTCTGTTCCGTAGAAGTACCCCACCGCCGTGATCAAAACCATGAGAAGCCCCGGTAACGAAAACAGGCTATAGTAGGCAATGACGGTACTGCTTCGGAATGGGTCCCGGTCAAACCACCGTTTTAGGGTTTCCTTTAATATCCTGCCGTAGCGGCGTACTTTGTTCATAGTGAAGGGTTTTACAAAAACCCGACCACGAAGCGATGCAAATCAACGCTGCTTGGAAAAAGGGGAACCTGCCGGCATAGCCTTCTTTTTTCGGGGTGGAGCCTGTCGGGGCAACGAGAACGTGAAGGTTGCGCCCGCATCATTGTTGCTCATTGCGGTGATGTTTCCCCGGTGGTGTTGAACAATTCGCTTGCAGAGTGCCAGCCCCAGCCCTGTGCCCTCCCTGCGATCTGGATGAAGTCTGGTGAACATGCCGAAAATTTCTTCTGCGAACCGCGGATCGAAGCCAGTACCGTTGTCTTTCACACAGATCATGCAGGAATCATTGAGCGATTCATCGCCCTGACGCTGGGGCACTTCGGCGAAGATGTGAATTATGGGCTGCACGTTCTCGCGGGTGAATTTTAATGCGTTGCCGATCAGGTTCCTGAACAGCAGACGGATCAGGCCGGGGTGAACATGAACAAGGGGAAGCTTGTCGACAATAATCCGTGCGGACAAAGCTTCTATGGTTTCGCTGAATTCGTCGACCGTCTCTGTGATGAGGTCATTCAGGTTTGTGGGCTCGAAATCATCGGGATTACCTGATATCCGGGCCAGTGTCAGAATGTCGCGGATCAGGCGCTGCATTTTTTCGGCCGACTTTTGCATCCGGTCCATGTCGTCCAGCCCCGTGTCGTCGCCGTTGTGTTGGTTGCGCGCAAGGAATTTGCTGGAGAACAGCCTGATTTTGCGCAAGGGTTCCTGAAGGTCGTGCGAAGCCATAAAGGCAAATCGATCCAATTCCTTGTTGACCGCCTCCAGATGCTGGATGTTTTGCATGAGTTGGCGGTTCAGTTTCTGTATTTTTTCCTCTGAGGCGATGCGCTCGCGGATTTCTCGTTCCAGCTTCTGATTCGCAATGAGCAAGCTCTTCTCCTGCTGCTGGAGTCGCTTATTTTTTTCATACAGGTCGACAAACACAGCTACCTTGGCGCGCAAGACATCCGGGTTAACCGGCTTGTAAATGTAGTCGACGGCACCGGCCTGGTATCCTTTGAAGAGTTCCTCGTCGCCAAAATTGTTGGCCGTGATAAAAATAATGGGAATGTGTTTCAACCTGTCGCGCTCGTAGATCATGGCGGCAGTCTCGAAACCACTTTGCTGAGGCATGCGGACGTCCATCAATATCAGGGAGAAATCGTATTCCCTGAGGAGGATGCGCAAGGCTTCCTGGCCCGACTGGGCTTTAACAAAGCGGTATCCGCCCGGTTCCAGAATGGCTTCGATGGACATCAGGTTGTCTTCGCGGTCGTCGATAAGCAGCAATTTCGATTTCGTCATGTCTTCAAGTTAACCTTTGTAAAACCAGAGTCGCATAAGGGCCAGCAGTTGGTCGATTCTCAACGGCTTGGTGATATAATCAGAGGCGCCGGCTTCTATGCACTTTTGCCGGTCGCCCTTCATGGCTTTTGCTGTGACCGCGATTACCGGCAGTGTGCTGTTTTTGTGCTCCCTCCTGATCTTTTGGATCGTTTCGTATCCATCCATTTCCGGCATCATGATGTCCATGAGCACCATTTCGATGCGGGAATTGGTTCCAAGAACGGCGATGGCCTCCCTACCGCTTTCTGCCGTCGTCACATTCATGTTATAGCGTTCAAATACCGACGTTAGGGCAAAGAGATTGCGTACGTCGTCGTCGACTACCAGAATAGACCTTCCGTTAAGTACGTCCGTCTTATTTCGTATTCCTTCCACGATCCGGCGTTTGTCTTCCGACAGGCGTTTGTGCGGAATGTGAAGATGGGCGAGGGTCTCTTCCAACAGGCGCTCCACCGAGTTCACGCTCTTTTGAATGATGCCAGTCACGCTGGCCGACACGCTGGCAGCCTCAGGACTCCGGAAGTCGCGTGCCGTATACAGGATTACCGGCGTGAGTTTCTTCTTGAGTCGTGTTACGTTGTTGATGAGGTCGGTGCCCGACACATCGGGAAGCGAATAGTCGAGTACGATGCAGTCGGGTTCCTCTGTGGCCAGCATTTCGAAAGCCTGATTTCCCGTAGCTGCGATCTTTACGTCAATGCCCGGATCCTGCAGGGCACGCGCAATCTGCGACGACTCCAGGTCATTGTCCTCCACAACCAGCACCTTGCGGGCGGGACGCCTGTTAAAGTCGATAATGTCGGCAAACAACTCTTTCAGGGCGTCGTTGGTAACGGGCTTGAGCAGGAAGTCGCGTGCGCCCCGTTGCAGTGCAAGCTGTCGGTTCTCTTCACCAGAGATTACATACACGGGTATATGCCGGTAGTTCAGATCGCTGCGCAAAAGATCGAGGACCTTCCAGCCGCTGGTCGCGGAGAGATTGATATCGAGCGTGACTGCAATTGGCGAGAATCGCCCGACAAAGTCAAATACCTCGAGGTAGTTCGTGGCAATGGCAACCTTAAGGCCGAGGTCGTGCGCGAGGTCGATAATGATTTTTCCGAACCTGAAGTCGTCTTCCACAACAAGCACGACGCGGTCGCCCGACACGATGTGACTTCGGTCATCGCCCGTTTGGTTGATCATTTCACTCACTACGTCTGTGCGGCGCGTCGACTCAATTCCTTCCGGCGACACAAGGAGATTGCTTAGCAAATTGTCGATGTCATTTTGTGGCAAACGCTCATAGGGCGAGCGCGAACCCTTGCCATTGTCGAGCGCCGCTGCAGACGGCAATTCAGACAGCGGATGAAAGAAGGTAAACGTGCTCCCTTTTCCCGGCTCGCTTTCGAGTTCAATGGTTCCCCCCAGCAATTCGGCAAGGCCGCGGCTGATGGACAGTCCCAGGCCGGTGCCTCCGTATTTTCGGCTGGTAGAACCTTCGGCCTGCTGAAAGGCTTCGAAAATGATCTGTTGCTTTTCGGGTGTAATCCCGATCCCCGTATCGCTGATCGAGAAGGCGATGGTTCTCACCTTTTCCTCCGAGTGGGGGTCGGCATCTTTCGATAACCGGTCGGCATGAAATACCGTAAGGCTGACTTCTCCCTTCTCAGTGAACTTGAACGCATTCGAAAGGAGGTTCTTGAGGATCTGATTGAGTCGTTGGATGTCCGAGTTGATGTAAGCGGGAAGGTCGGGTGTCAGTCGGATTTCGAAACGGAGGTTGCGTGCTTCTGCGATGGGTTTGAACGTCGTTTCCACAAATCGCGCAATCTCCTCCAACGCTATGGACGATATGTTCGCGGAAATGAAGCCCGATTCGATCTTCGACAAATCGAGGATGTCATTGATAAGCTGAATCAGGTCGTCACCGCATGAGTGAATGGTCCTGGCATATCGTATCTGTTTTTCAGAAAGGTTGCCCTCCGCATTTTCATACAGCTGTTGCGCCAGGATAAGAAGGCTGTTCAACGGCGTACGCAATTCGTGCGACATGTTGGCGAGAAACTCTGACTTATATTTGGACGTGAGGGTCAATTGCTCTGCCTTTTCTTCCAGCGATCGCCGGGCTTCCTCGACTTCCTTATTCTTGGCTTCCACTTCCTCCTTTTGCTTGGCCAACAGCTGTGCCTTGTCCTGCAACTCGTCGTTGGTCCTTCGCAATTCCTCCTGCTGGATCTTCAACTCGTTGGCAAGGGATTGCGATTGCATCAGGAGTTTCTCTGTGCGGTTATTCGCCTCAATGTTATTGAGCACGATACCGATACTTTCCGTAACCTGCCCCAGGAAGTCGAGGTGTGATTCGGTAAAGGGTTGCAGGGAAGCGAGCTCGAGGACAGCCTTTACGTTGTTTTCGAACAAGACGGGTAGGATCACGAGGTTGGAAGGATTGATCTTTCCGAGTCCTGAACTGATGTTGATATAGCCTCGGGGTACCTTGGTGAGCAGAATGCGTCCCTTTTCACGCGCGCATTGGCCGACCAGGCCTTCTCCAATGCCGAACTCCCTGGGAAGATTTCGCGTGCGCTGCTGCGCATACGATGCGAACAACCTGAGCTTGGGTTCCGCCAGCACGTCATCGTCGTACGTCAGAATGTAAAATGCGCCGTATTGTGCAAACACGACCTGCGCCAACTCAGACAATACCCGGTTACATACGGTGTCGAGGTCGCGCTGACCTTGCAGCATCTGCGTGAACTTCGCCAGATTTGATTTGAGCCAGTCCTGTTCCTGGTTTCGCAGCGTCGTGGCGCGCAGGTTTGCGATCATTTGGTTGATCGTATCCTTGAGCGATTCCACTTCACCTTTGGCTTCGACACGGATCGTTCGGGTGAGGTCACCCTTCGTAACTGCGGAGGCAACTTCAGCGATGGATCGCACTTGTGTGGTAAGATTCTGGGCCAGCTGGTTTACGTTTTCCGTGAGGTCTTTCCAAATTCCGGAAGCGCCCGGCACGCTGGCCTGTCCGCCAAGTCGTCCGTCAACGCCGACTTCACGGGCAACGTTCGTCACCTGGTCAGCGAAGACAGCAAGCGTCTCGATCATCTCGTTGATCGTGTCGGTCAGTTGGGCCACTTCGCCTTTGGCATTGATTACGAGCTTTTGTCGCAAGTTCCCGGTCGCCACGGAGGTCACGACCTTGGCAATCCCCCGAACCTGGCTGGTAAGGTTCGACGCCATCATATTGACACTGTCGGTCAAGTCTTTCCAGGTTCCGGCCACGCCGTACACCTCGGCCTGTCCACCCAGTTTGCCTTCCGTACCTACCTCACGGGCTACACGTGTTACTTCGAAGGCAAATGAGTTGAGCTGTTCCACCATTGTGTTGATGGTATTTTTCAGGTCGAGGATTTCTCCCTTAACGTCGATTGTTACCGTCTTGGAAAGGTCGCCGCTGGCCACGGCCTTCGTTACCTGGGCAATGTTTCGTACCTGCGCGGTAAGGTTCCCCGTCATTTGGTTTACAGAGTCGGTCAGGTCTTTCCACGTTCCGGCCACACCGGGTACGTCTGCCTGTCCGCCGAGCTTTCCTTCTGAGCCCACTTCGCGCGCGACGCGCGTTACTTCGGATGCGAACGCGTTGAGCTGGTCGACCATCGTATTCATTGTGTTCTTCAACTCGAGGATCTCGCCTTCCACGTCGACAGTGATCTTATGCGACAAGTTGCCCTTCGCGACGGCGGTGGTCACCTGGGCGATGTTGCGCACCTGCGACGTCAGGTTGTTTGCCATTTGGTTTACTGAGTCGGTCAGGTCCTTCCATACACCCGCTGCACCGATGACGGTGGCTTGCCCGCCGAGTTTTCCCTCTGAGCCAACTTCACGTGCGACCCGCGTTACTTCAGACGCGAAAGAGTTGAGTTGGTCCACCATGGTGTTGATGGTGTCTTTGAGCTCGCGGATTTCACCGCGCACGTCCACGGTGATTTTTCGCGATAGGTCGCCTTTTGCTACGGCTGTTGTCACCTGGGCGATGTTGCGTACTTGCCCGGTAAGGTTGCTGGCCATTTGATTTACGGAATCTGTAAGATCTTTCCAGACGCCTGCAGCGCCTTTCACCGTCGCCTGGCCTCCGAGTTTACCTTCCGATCCCACCTCACGTGCGACCCGCGTCACCTCGGAGGAGAAGGAGTTCAGCTGATCCACCATGGTATTGATGGTGTTTTTCAGCTCGAGGATCTCTCCCTTTACATCGACGGTGATCTGACGCGACAAGTCGCCTTTGGCAACGGCTGTTGTCACTTCGGCTATGTTTCGTACCTGTCCCGTTAGGTTACTTGCCATCTGGTTTACAGAATCGGTGAGGTCCTTCCATGTACCGGCTACGCCCTTCACCTGCGCTTGTCCGCCGAGTTTACCTTCGGTACCGACCTCCAGGGCAACACGAGTTACTTCGGAAGAGAAGGAGTTGAGTTGATCGACCATCGTATTGATGGTGTTCTTCAATTCGAGGATTTCACCCTTTACATCTTCGGTGATCTTTTTCGACAAGTCGCCCTTGGCTACGGCGGTAGTCACTTCAGCGATGTTCCGCACCTGTCCGGTAAGGTTGCTTGCCATCTGGTTTACGGAGTCCGTGAGGTCGCGCCATACGCCGCCGACGCCCTTTACTTTAGCCTGACCTCCCAGCTTTCCTTCCGATCCCACCTCGCGCACCACTCGAGTCACTTCCAGGGAAAACTGGCTGAGTTGTTTTACCATGCTGTTAACTTCTTTGGCAATCCGGGCGAACTCTCCACGCAGCCTGTGGCCGCCGATCTCCAGGGGCATCTGTTGAGACAGGTTGCCTTGAGCAACGGAACTGATAACGCGCGCTATTTCGGCGGTTGGATGGACGAGGTCGGATATCAGGGTATTGAGTGCACCAACGCCCGTGGCCCAGGATCCGCGGACGTTAGGAATATGTATACGGTGTGTGAGCTTTCCCTTTCGGCCAATTATCTCGCCGGCATGAACCAGTTCTTCGATGAAGATCTGATTACGGGAAATGATCTCATTGAGGGCGTCGCAAATCTTGCCGTGTACACCTTCGCGGTCGATCGGCATACGTACTGACAAGTTTCCGTTACGAATCTCTGTAAGTACACGAAGCAGTTCCTGATAGTCGGCAGCGCTGGGTTGAGACAGATAGACACGAGTACCGTTGCCATCGGTGGCATGTAGTGGAAGGTTGGAAGCTGCGGACAATTTGCGTCGCGAGGATGGTGGTTTGGACCGGCCGTTCTGGGTAGCGCGCGGTTTCTTGCTCATAGTCGATGTAGGGTTGGTAGCACTCGGTCTGCCGCGGCGAAGAACCGGCTCGCTTCTGGTCCATGAGCCACGGATAGCCAAATAGTTGGAATTCGTGTTCAAGAGCCGTGCCGACATTGCGACCGCGGGATAGTATCTGCCCGAACGGACGCTTAACGGTTGTCAACGATGCGGTGGCATTGCTCCAGGTAGATCAATTGCAGCATCCGGAAACGTGTTCGACCGTGAAAGATCGCCCATATGGGGATCGGACTCCACAAAAAACGGGCTGATTTTCCACAGAGTGACTAGGCGCGATGCGTATCTTTGCGGGCTCTACTACCCGGTCGGGGTATGCGCGCATCAACTCGCTTAGCTTCACCTGTATGTGTGCTGTCGGCATGACAAGGGCATTCGAAACTACGCTTGCGGGGATCCCAATGCAGCCCACACCCGACATGCGGGCAACTTGCGAGGTGGGCGTGTAACTCACCGCGGCCGTCGCGATATACTGCAATTCTTCTTCCGTGGATTCGCACCACGGCACCTTCATCATTGGACAATGAATGCTCCGCAGTGTCGTCCGTGCTTACGCCGAGATCGCGGTAGCCGTATGACGTGTCGCGACTTTCGCCGAGAAATTCTCCCAGTACCTGGACTGGCGTTCTTGAAGGATTGTAGAGATCTTCCCAGGGATTTTTCCTTCCGGTGATAAGATCGGGGATAATCAAACCTGCAATGGCGGCATAGGTTAGTCCCGTGCCTGCATCGCCCGTGGCGATGTAAAGGTTTGAGTCTCCTGGATTTCGCCCAATGTATCCCAGACTGTCTATAGGTTCCATCCTAAGGTGCGAACTTCGGTGGACGATCTTTCCAGCAGCCGGGAAGTGATCATAGGCCCATGCCTCGAGGTGGTTGAGGTGATCCTCATCACTGCTTGCGCCACTTGCAAGATTTGTTACGCGATGATCTTCGCCCCCGCATATCAGCAAATCGTAGTTGCTATTAAACGGTTGTACCCGGGCGTAATGATAAGGCGTTGTACTCCATACGGAATGCTGATCGCCTGTATCCCACCACAACGTAGGGGGTATACGTCCTTTGTCAATCAACATGCCGATTATGTATGAGCGGTAGGCAAGTTGCTTGACGTGTATTCTTACCGTGTTGAGGGGTGCGCTTGTCGCGACTACGATGTGGTTGGCTTTTATACGTCCACCGGTGGTAGTGGCACCAGAGGTGTCTACATCGATGGCCTGGGTACCGGTAAAGATTTTTGCGCCGTGACGGAGAACAGCCTGTGAAAGTCCCAGCGCATAGCGCCGGGGGTTGAATTGGGCTTGTGCCGGAAACTTAAGTGAGATTCTTTCACGCAGTCGAATTCCCGGAGCATGACTTACTAGCTCGGTGGGTAGGCCTGCCCTGCGCGTCGCCTCAAATTCCTGGCGTAATGTTTTGATCTTGTCTGAAGGGTGCATCGACAGGTATCCATCGAGGACCTGAAAGTCGCATTCAATATTTTCATTGCGAATGGTTTCACGGATGGCCTGTATGGCGGCGGAGTGGCTCCGCGCAACCTGCGCCGCGTTCTCGGCGCCGTAGATATTTTCCAATCGGAAGTACCGGCCATCGAGGGCCTCCGCAAGGTGTGCGCTTTCGAGGCGCGCCGGACCGCTGCTGCCGACGAGATCGCGTTCAACCACGACGCACCGACGTCCCCTGCGTGCGAGCGCGTAGGCGATGGAAAGGCCCGCGATGCCACCGCCGATGATCACCACATCGGTCTCGATGTCTTCGTCGAGCGGGTGTAATCCCAGAGGAGACGGCTGATGGGCTGAAGGCCCTCTTTCCGTGGTTGTCATATCATTCTCTTCATTCTCCGTCTGACGAATCCGCCGGTTCGGTTCTGGCGGGGTGTTGCCCCAACGGTTCGGCGCATACACCTGCGGTTCCTGCGAGCAGTAGTTGCTGAAAAAGTCCGCTTTGTGAAAGGCCACTGTTTACAAATTCGTCAGGAACTTTTTTGCGAAATAATTCGTAGAAATATCGTGCCATTGGCTGTGATGCCTATGCAGCGGAATCGTCCCGGTTCCGGGTGGATAAGATTGTCCACACTTTACCCGCATTTTTCCACGCTACAACTCCAGGTGGAGCCGGAACTATCCTCCGGAACCGTGGTTCGGCGCGCGTTCGCGGCTGTGGCATAGTTTTGTTTTTTGTTCAACTTAAAAAAGGGGGGGATCGATATGAAGATTGCACAAGTATCACCAATGTATGAGTCAGTTCCACCAAAGCTTTACGGCGGTACGGAACGCGTCGTGTCATACCTTACGGAAGAGCTCGTGCGGCAGGGCCATGATGTAACACTTTTTGCTTCCGGCGACAGCAAGACACAAGCTAATCTCGTAAGCACTGTGCCTCAGGCGTTGAGGCTGGGCGACAAACTGGACCCTAGCATATTCAATGTTATTCAACTTCAGCAGGTCATCGAGATGGCCCACGAGTTTGATATTATTCATTTCCATACGGATTATTTTCATTTCCCAAGCACGACGCTGGGCGGTTGGCCGTCTGTCACAACATTGCATGGGCGGCTGGACATCAAGGGATTAGACATATTGTACCGTCACTTTACCGAGATTCCGCTGGTATCCATTTCTTACAGTCAGAGACGCCCGCTGGCTCACGCCGGATGGGTTGGCAACGTGTACCACGGATTACCGGAAAACCTATACAAGCAAGGCTCAGGCAGTGGGGGATATGCTGCATTTCTCGGTCGCATCTCGCCGGAAAAGCGCGTGGACAGGGCCATTGAAATTGCACGCCGCGCCGGACTCAAACTTCGGGTAGCAGCGAAGATCGATCCCGCCGACCGCGAATACTATGAACGCGAGATCAAGCACCTCATGGATCAACCTCACGTGGAATTCATCGGCGAAATTGGGGAGGATCAAAAAGGGGATTTCCTGGGTAATGCCGTTGTGACGCTGTTCCCGATCGATTGGCCCGAACCATTCGGAATGGTGATGATCGAATCACTGGCATGTGGTACTCCCGTGATAGCCTACGATCACGGATCGGTTTCTGAAGTACTTTCTCACGGTGAAACAGGCTTTATTGTGAATTCTATGGAAGAAGCAGTTGATGCCGTACAAAACATTCATAAATTGAACCGGACGCATTGCCGCGAAACATTCCTGAAACGGTTCTCCGTGAAGCGAATGGTCCAGGATTATCTGTCCATCTATGCATCGACTGTGGAGCAGTTCAGAAAAATACGTCTTCCTGTCAATGCGGGAATGAGATCCGACGCGGTGAGCTCGAGTATCCTTTCTGCATGATGCCGATATATGATCCGGGAACAGGACCTGCTGATAAAGCTCGAAAACGATCGCTACTATATCCTGGCGTCATCCTCCTATGCGGATGACAGGACGCGTGTCCTTAACAGCGGCAACACGTTTGCCATATTCGACCGTTGGGGGGATATTAAGCAGCTTGGCACCGGCGTCCAGGGACTTTACCATGAAGGTACGCGCTACATCAGCGAAATGCAGTTGTCGATCAACGGACAACGGCCGGCCTTGCTGAGTTCCAATGTAAAGGACGAGAATGAAGTGTTGTCGATAGACCTAACCAATCCGCGAATGGCGGGGACGGACGGTGAAACTATCGACAAAGGTGTGCTGCACATTTCGAGAACTAAGTTCCTGATCGAAGGCGTTTGCCATGAACGGATAACGTTTCACAACTACGATGTGCGCGAACTGGTTTTCGATTGCAAATTTTCCTTTGCGGGCGACTTTAGGGACATCTTTGAGGTACGCGGCATCGTGCGGCAGCAACGAGGTACCCTGAATGATCCCGAAGTGATCGGCGATCACACACTGCGCATCAGCTACGTCGGTCTGGACAACGAGGAACGTACGGCCTGGATCCGTTTCACCTTGCCCATGAACTGGGACGGGCAGTCCGCCTCACGTGCCATTACGCTACCGGCAGGTCAGCGCGTTGAGATCAGCTATTCGATCCAATGCACCTCGCGTCAATCGGTTCAACCATTGCTGAACTACGAGGAGGCACTGGGCCAGGTGTTCGCGAACATCCGCAGGAAGAAGAACCTCATATCGGATATTTCTACCAGCAACGAACAGTTCACGCATTGGATCGATCGGTCGAAGAAAGATCTCATCTCGCTGCTTGCCGAGACGGAACACGGCTTTTATCCGTACGCAGGGGTTCCCTGGTATAATACTATTTTCGGGCGGGACGGAATCATCACAGCACTGGAGACACTCTGGGTGGCTCCTGAAATTGCAAAGGGCGTGTTGCTGTACCTGGCCGCCAACCAGGCCGACCGCCTCGATCCTTTTCGCGACGCGGAACCGGGAAAAATACTTCATGAGGCACGCGAAGGCGAGATGGCCGCACTCGATGAAATTCCCTTCCGCAAGTACTACGGCACGATCGACGCTACACCTTTGTTTGTTGCGCTGGCCGGCCACTATTACCGGAGGACCGCCGACAGCGAGACTATCATGAAGATATGGCCCAACATAGAAAGGGCCATTCGATGGATCGAAGAATACGGCGACATCGATAAGGATGGATTTGTAGAGTACCAGAAGCGCATGGAGAGCGGCCTGGTTAACCAGGGATGGAAAGATTCCCATGACTGCATCTTTTATGAGGATGGAAGGCTGGCGACCCCCCCGATCGCGCTGTGCGAAGTACAGGGCTACGTGTACGATGCGTACCGACAGGCGTCTTACCTGGCCAAGATGTTCAACCGGAATGCCCAGGCCACCACGTGGAAGCAAAAGGCCCTGACGCTAAAACGAAAGTTTAACGAGGCATTCTGGGATTCCAGTCTCGGAACCTTCGTCCTTGCGCTGGACGGTGAAAAGAAACCGTGCCGCATCAAGACCTCGAATGCCGGGCAGTGTCTCTTTACCGGAATTGCGGATAAGGTAAAAGCCAAACGGATGGGCAAAACCCTGATGCAACACGACATTTTCTGCGGATGGGGCATGCGCACGGTATCCGAAAACGCACCGCGCTACAATCCGATGTCGTATCACAATGGCTCGGTGTGGCCACACGATACGGCGCTGGTGGCAGCGGGCATGGCCCGGTACGGGCTCGTAGAGCCGGCCATGAAGTTGCTAAACGGATTGTTCTCTGCCTGTCTTTATATTGATCTTCAACGGCTTCCGGAGTTATTCTGCGGTTTTTCCATCCGGCATGGCGAAGCGCCCACCGCTTACCCGGTTGCGTGTATGCCTCAGGCCTGGTCCGTGGCCGCTGTATACCTTCTGTTGCAATCCTGCCTCCAGGTGACGGTCGATAGCCCACGGAGGATACTTTCATTCGATATGCCAGCGCTGCCGGAATACCTGGAACGCGTTCGAATCCGAAATCTGATGGTCGGATCCGGAGTGTTCGACCTGGAACTCGAGCGCCGCGACTGGGATATCGGAATACATCTCATCGCTAAGCCCTCCGACTGGCAGGTAATTGTTCGCAGGTAAGGCCACGTCACTGAGGCAACGCGCTTAACTTTTAAACATCATGAAAAAAGATAGTCCCTCGTGGCTTTACAAGAACAGCCTGTCGCTGAGCCTGCTGTTCCTGTTTCTGTTCAGCCTGGCCGGACAGATATACACCGGATTGCAGGAATACAATGACGAACGCATGGAGGATCATGTTCCTCCGGTAACGATACCCCAGTACCTGAAAAGCGGACACTTTCTGCAAAGCACTTTTGAAAATTGGGAAAGTGAATTCCTTCAGATGGCCGCTTTTATCGTGCTTACCATTTCGTTGCGTCAAATTGGTTCGAGTGAATCCAAACCCATCGGAAAAGAAGAGTCGGTAGATCGCGAGCCGGATCCCCGCCGCGAAGGAGCGCCATGGCCCGTAAGAAAAGGAGGCATAGCCCTTGCGTTATACAAGAACTCGCTGTCCCTGGTTTTTGTGTTACTCTTCATGGCAAGTTTCGCCTTGCACCTCTACGGCAGTCATAAGGACTTCAACGAGGAGCAAGCGAGAAAGGGTAAACCCGGCAAATCCATGCGGGCGTATTTCGGCGATTCGCGGCCCTGGTTTGAGTCGTTTCAAAACTGGCAAAGCGAGTTCATATCGGTGGCCGCCATTGTTGTGCTGTCAATCTATCTGCGGCAGAAGGGATCACCCGAATCCAAGCCAGTCGACACGCCAAATATGGAAACGGAGGGCTAACAAACTCTGTGCCGCACTGCTTTTTGGCGGGTTTCGGGGGTCAAAAAACCCGCCGAGCCTTTTTTCATTTTTCTTCATTTTTTAAATTTTGCGCCATGTACAACAAGTCATTAAAAAATTATGAAAGGTTTTTTTATGCCCTTGCGTACATGGCTTGCGTGTAGCATTCTTACCGCGGTCACACTGAGTCCTCTCGCTGCCCTGCCCGCACCGGAACTGATCCTCTACACCCCTTATAAAGGTATTTCCGTTTCACCGGGTCAGTCGATTGACTATAACATTGATGTTATCAATAAGGCTGCGAGCGTGCGCGACGCGACACTGACTATTCGCGGTCTTCCGAAAGACTGGACGTACGAGTTGAAATCCGGCGGTTGGGTGGTAGAAACGCTTTCGGTTTTGCCCGATGAAAAGCGGGCCGTTACGCTGAAGGTAAATGTGCCGCTTAAAGTCAAGAAAGGCGTCTACCGGTTCAGCGTTGTGGCCGGCAACTATGCCGTTCTTCCATTGAAGGTAACGGTTGCGGAAGAGGGCACGTTTCGGTCGGAGTTTACAACGCAGCGGCCCAACATGGAGGGTAACTCAAATTCCACATTCACCTTCAGTGCGGACCTGCGAAACATGACGGCCGACGAGCAATTGTACGCATTGCGGTCCAACGTACCCAGAGGCTGGAACGTATCCTTTAAAGCAGACGGTCGGCAGGTGAGCTCGGTGAAGGTCGGACCGAACCAGCATCAGAGTATTACGATAGAGGTCGACCCGCCGGATGTCATTGAAGCAAAGAGCTACAAGGTTCCCATTATCGCGTCCACAAGTTCTACATCGGCAGAGCTCGAGTTGGAAGTGGTCATCAAGGGGAGCTACGCGATTGACCTCACGACGCCCACGGGACTCCTCAGCACGGGAATAACGGCAGGCAAGAACCGTCGCGTCGAACTCACGGTAGTCAACAAGGGATCAGCGCCCTTAACCAATGTTAAGCTTAACCATAGTGCACCGATCAACTGGGATGTAACTTTCGATCCGAAAACCATTGACCGACTTGAACCCGGCGAGACAGCGCAGGTTTTCGCCACCATCAGTGCAGACGAAAAAGCCATTGCCGGGGATTACGTCGTCACTATGGAGTCCAAGACGCCCGAGGTTTCGTCGAAAGCCACGTTCAGGGTTTCTGTCAAAACTCCAATCCTTTACGGTTGGCTGGGTGTCCTTGTTATCGGTGGCGCCCTCGGTGGCGTGTATACACTATTTCGCAAATACGGAAGGAGGTAGCCTTGGCCGGGAGTGTGATAGAGATTTCCTCGCTGACAAAGCGGTACGGAGACTATACCGCTGTAGATAATCTGAACCTGTCCATAGCCCGGGGAGAGATTTTTGGACTCCTCGGGCCAAATGGGGCGGGTAAGTCGACCACCATCCTCATGATGCTGGGGCTTACTGAACCCACGTCAGGCTCTGTTACCGTGTGCGGTGTGGACGCTACCCGAAGCCCGATCGAAGTCAAGCGCAAAGTGGGTTACCTGCCTGAAGACGTCGGATTTTACGACGACTATTCCGGCCTGGAGAATTTGCTGTATACCGCCCAGCTAAACGGCATGACATGGGAAGCCGCGGAGCAGCGGGCCCGCCATCTGCTGCGTCGCGTTGGACTTGCTGACGAAGCAGACAAGAAAGCGGGCAAATATTCCCGTGGCATGCGGCAGCGCCTGGGCCTGGCCGACGTTCTCATAAAAAGTCCCGAAGTAATCATCCTCGACGAGCCCACGCTTGGCATCGACCCACAGGGGGTACGTCAATTTCTGGCCTTGATTGCCAATCTCAGCCGGGATGAGGGCCTGACCGTATTGCTGTCATCGCACCACCTTCACCAGATCCAGGAAGTGTGCGACCGTGTGGGGCTGTTCGTTAAAGGTAAGCTGCTCGCGGTTGGAACCATCGAGCAACTTTCGCAAGACCTCTTTTCGCACGAACCTTTTATGATCGAAGCGGGAATCGAGAGTGCTTCTGACAGCCTGAAGGAGAAACTGGGCAGCATCCCCGGCGTGCTGTCGGTTGTGCCCGAAGCAGGAGCATGGCGGATTGGCTGCAGCCGGAATGCAGCACACGACATCGCGCGCACCGTAGTAGAAGAGGGTGGAATACTCAACTATCTCAAGCAGAATCAGTACGGACTGGACGATATCTACCACCACTATTTTCAGAAAAATGGAACTGCCCTTAACGCTGCTTCGTAAGCTGCCGTTTCTCCGCGTCAGCAAACGGCCGGCATCTAAGGCAGCCGATCCGTTTCGCGCGATGGTCCGCAAGGAGATCGCGGATCATGTGCGAAGCTGGAGATTTATCATCCTTGTGATCCTGATTGCCATGACGTGCATGGGGTCGCTCTACACAGCGGTGGGGCAAATGGCAAAAACAACTCGACCCGACGACCCGGAAGGTGCGTTCTTCTTTCTCAAGCTCTTCACGCTGACGGATGGCACGTTGCCTTCGTTTACCGTATTCATCAGCTTTCTCGGACCCCTACTGGGTATCAGCCTCGGATTCGATGCCATCAACTCGGAGCAAAACCGGGGAACCCTCAGCCGCCTTATGGCACAGCCGGTACCGCGGGATTACGTGATCAACGCCAAGTTCACTGCCGCGCTGATCGTGATCACGGTGATGCTTTTCGCCCTGGGATTCCTCGTGATGGGGCTCGGACTGATCCGCATCGGTATTCTGCCGACTGCCGAGGAGTTCATGCGGGTCATCTTCTTCCTCCTGGTCAGCGTGTGCTACGTTGCCTTCTGGCTGAACCTCGCCATCTTCTTCTCGATCCGTTTTCGTCAACCGGCCACATCGGCGCTCGCCAGCATGGCTGTATGGTTATTCTTCACAGTATTCTATCAACTCCTTGTCAATGTAATCGCCCGGGTTGCCGCACCGTCAGAAACTTCGAACCCTTTGCAAATCCTGCGGTATGAAGCACTGATTGCCAACTTGCTCCGCCTGGTACCCAGCCAGCTCTTTAGCGAGGCAACCACTACGCTGCTAATGCCGTCTGTGCGAAGCCTCGGTCCCCTTTCCATGGAGCAAGTCTACGGCTCGGTTCCGAGTCCTCTTCCCCTTGATCAAAGCCTGCTTATCGTATGGCCGCAGCTCACGGGGTTGATTGCCGCGACCGTAGTTTGCTTCGCATTTTCTTACGCATCTTTCATGAGAAGAGAAGTGCGGTCCAGGTGATAAGGAGGCGCAGTTGCAGATGCAGTTGCAAGTTTGGGGATAATTTGCCGACCTTAGGAAAAGCTCGTATCCCCATCGAGTCCCGCCGCTATGGTCGAAAGTCTGAAGGAAAGAGACGATCTCCCCTTTGAATGGATCGATATTTCTAACCCTGCGAAGCAGGAGTTGCGCGAAGTGGCAGCGAAATACAATCTCCACAGCGCGCTTGTGGAGGACTCCCTCCAGCCTGAACACTTGCCCAAGTACGAAGAGATTGAAGACGTACAATTTCTGATACTGCGGGTGTATAGCTCAAAGGCTACCAGCCAGTCTGATACGATCCAGGAGCTTACAGACAAGGTCGCTATTTTCATTGGCGATGCATTTATCATAACCATTCACAGAAGGCCTATCGATTTTATCGGCGACATCCGCGCGCGTTACGTAGAGACGCGAAAGTGCCTGTCACCGTATGACATCCTGCAAAAGGTGATCCTTGCTTCGTTCCTTACCTACGAGCGGCCGCTGGCACAGCTCATGAACGAGATTGAAAAGTTCGAGCCCATGCTGTTCCTGCAAAAGAAGATGCCTGCCTTGCTGGAGGAGCTGTATTATATCAAGCGGCAGGCCTATGTGATTAACAAACTCCTCAACCTGTCGCGCGGGATTGTCGATCACCTTGCCGAGAAGATTCCCGCCCCTGACCTTAACAACCTCAAAGACGAACTGCTGAGGCAGCATACGAACAGCGACCACGTTATGGATCACTCCACCACGTTGCTCAATACCTACATCTCTTTGACGTCGCAGCGAACGAATGAAGTTGTCCGTGTCCTCACCGTCTTCTCCGTATTCTTTATGCCCCTCACTTTTATCGTTGGTATTTACGGAATGAATTTCAAATACATGCCCGAGCTAAGCTGGCCGCTAGGCTATCCTTTGTTGATGCTGTTGATGGCTGGAGTGACTATGGTAGTGTATGCGTGGTTTAAGCGGAAGGGGTGGCTTTAAACGTGTTTAGGTGTTTAGGTGTTTAGGTGTTTACGTTTAAGTGTTTATGTGTTTAGGTGTGTACGTTGGTGAAGTGTTGGAGTGGGGGTTGCAGATACTCGACCGTTCTGCAACCTCCACTCTTGACTAAATGCAGGAAACAATAGGCTATCTAGTTTCTGATAGCAAAATGAGGTGGCTCAATGCCGAGGGATCGGAGATACACGTAGCCCTGGCCGCGATGGTGGATTTCATTATCTATAAAGTACAGGATGTTGTCGTAGACCAGGCCTTCGTAGGTATCGAAGACTTTTTCGGTTTCGTGAAACCTCTCTTCCGGAAGTTGTGACCATAGCTCGTCGATTTCCCGGGTAGCCTCGTCCCATTGACGCAGCAGTTCCTTTTTCGTTGTGATCCGGGCCACGCGCGCTTCTATGTCTTCGAACTTTTCCCATTTCCTTTCGACGATACCGCGGATGCCGGGAGCGCCCATCGACAACATTTCGATAGCCAGTTGAGAAAAGGGGCGCATGCCTCCAATGCTGTACGAAAACAGTTTGTCTTCGGGGAACGCCTCAATCACTTTGCGGGTTAACCGCCTGTGGCCCTGCCAATGTTGAAGGAATGCTTCCGGTGTCATAAATCCTCGTTCCGTGCCTACAGCGGCTTCAAGATTTTTCGTTTTCATCGTTCTAAATAGTTGGTTAAAAATTGTAACTACACAAAGGAAACAGGGGGTTGTGACAGCCCTATGTCAGCAGCAAACAGGCATCGAAATTTTTTTTCGGTCCAGCCAACATCGCAAGAAGCGGGTTTATCCGCGCGGTCCGTCCGGGTAGTTTTGCTCTAAGAAAACTGAAAACCACATGGAAACGCAAAAGGAGTTGAATTTCAAGCGAATTGCTGCGGCTATCGATTTCTACATGCAGAATTTTAAGAAGCAACCCTCTCTCGAGGAGGCGGCCGAGCACGTGCATGTCAGCCCGTATCATTTTCAGCGGATGTTCCACGAGTGGGCCGGCATCACGCCCAAGCAGTTTCTTCAGTATATCAGCCTCGAGCACGCGCGCGGATTATTGAAGAACGGAAACGCCAGCCTTTTTGATGCTGCCCTGGACACAGGCCTTTCAGGTACGGGTCGGCTGCACGATTTGTTCGTCAGGATCGAAGGAATGACGCCGGGCGAATTCCGCAACGGGGGTGAAGGCCTGCAAATCAATTACAGCTTCGCTGAGAGTCCTTTCGGAAAGATCATAGTAGCTTCCACACCCCGGGGCGTATGCTATATGGCATTTGCAGACGACGGACCGGTGGCTGCCCTGCGCAAACTTGTGGCCCGGTTCCCGAACGCGACCTTTACCCAGCTCACCGACGCGATGCAACAGAATGCGTTGTTCATTTTTACGCAGGATTGGAGTAAGCTGGATCAGATCAAACTTCACCTTCGGGGCACGCCATTTCAATTGCGCGTTTGGGAGGCTTTGTTGAAGGTCCCTATGGGAGAAGTTACGACGTACTCACGCCTGGCTGCCGGACTGAACCAGCCGCAGGCATCACGCGCGGTCGGGACGGCCGTGGCCAGCAACCCGGTCGCGTTTCTGATCCCGTGTCACCGCGTGATCCGCGCATCGGGCATTATTGGCGAATATCATTGGGGAGGCACGCGAAAAGCTGCCATGATTGCATGGGAATCGGCGAAGGCTGCTGACCGGTAAAACCTACTCGCCGGCCGCGGTGAGCACCAGCTCACGACTCCCACCATAGTCGCGATGTTCGCAGAGGTAGATGCCCTGCCACGTTCCCAGGTTAAGGCGGCCCGATGTAATGGGAATCGTAACCGAAGAACCCAGCAACGACGCCTTCAGGTGAGCGGGCATGTCGTCCGCACCCTCGCTGTCGTGCCGGTAGTAGGGTGCATTCTCCGGGACCATCTGGTTGAAATGGCTTTCAAAATCTTTACGCACCGTCGGATCCGCGTTCTCGTTGATCGTTAGGCTCGCGGACGTGTGCTTGATGAAAACATGAAGTAATCCTTGCCTTATTTCCCGAATCTCGGGGATCGCGTGGGTCACTGTGGATGTGATCAGGTGAAAGCCGCGGGAATGGGGCGGCAAAACGATCTCCTTCTGGAAGTATTTCATCATTCCATAAAATTAGGCTGTCAGCACGGATTGACCTTAGGTTGCAGTAAGAAACCAGGCTCCGGCACACAGCAGCGCAGACGAAATAAATAGGAGCCAGCGAAGCAATTTGTACTTCCCCTGGCGACGGATCAATATTCCCATTAGCATACTCTTGAATTTTATAAACCCTTATACTCTTATTTCCTTACTTCCTTATTTCCTACCCCCTTAACTCTATTATCCTCCGCGTATTCCGCAAGATATGTACTGAGTTCAGAGATATTCCGCTTATGATAACGGTGAATTAGATACAGGATCAACGCGAGCAGCAGCAATCCTGCCGGCACGGCGATCCGTACGCCCGGATCGTCGAGATCGGTGAATGCCTTTCCGTGATAAACGAATCGCGAGACCAGTGGACCGCCGATGAACACAAGGCAGACGAACGTCATCTCAATGCGCAGATTTCTCTTTTCACTATGCAGCAATTGAGCTAGCCGCTCCCGGATATCAGGGCTGGGAACGAGATTGTTGATACTTACAAGCTTAAGCCAGTAGAAGAACAGGACCAGCAAATACAGCATCAATCCTTTGACGAAACCGCTTGCCGAGTTCTGATCAGCAAAGTCGTCGCTGATTACCGGGTGGATGATGGTGAACAGCACAAGCGATATCATCATACAGCTGATGATCATTTCATAGCGTTTCCGAACCCGCGTCAGCAGGTCCGCCGTCCTGGTGTGGATCATCACCTGAAGTTGGCGGACGTCTTTACTGCCGGACTCTATCCGGGTCGTCGTTTCCTTTTGCCATTCGGCTTTTAAATCGTCGAGCTCCATACACTAAGGGTTGAGCATTGATTTCAATCTTTGTTTGATGCGGTTGATCTTAACGCCCACGTTGGTCTCGGTGAGACCCATGATCTCCGCGATTTCCCGGTAGCTTTTCTCATCGAGGTAAAGCAGGAGGAGTGCGCGGTCGAATTTGTGGAGCGTGTCAATCGCCTCTTGCAGCAACTGGTCGTATTCGACGTCCATGCGTATCGCATAGCTTGCGGGTACTTTCTTTTCCGCGTCGCTGATGCGTCGGTTATCCGGTCGCCGCTTGTCCCGACGCAGCCGCGTAATGGCCGTGTTTAGAGCGACCCGGTACATCCACGTGCTGAACTTGGACAGTCCGTTGAACTGGGGATACGATTTCCATAGTTGCAGCATGATTTCCTGAAAGAGATCCTCGGAATCATGCGGATCGGAACAATACATCCGGCAGACCTTAATAATTATACCCTGATGGGTACTAACTTCCTTTAGAAAAGCCTTTTCCAAACGTATATGAACCGGTTTAGGGTATTGGTAGCGAAAGGTATCGGTTTCTTACAGGAGTTTTTTATTTCCGTGACCGGCCCAGCCCAAGTTGTGTTATATTGCACCGCGCCTCATACAAGTCTTTTACCCAGACGATATCCAGGTATTCATTTTCTGATCCACCTTGCTATGCCAACCGAAAATACAGGTATCTACGGCCATTTGTGGAACAAGTACCGTCCGGTACTGCTCAAACTAATGATCGCCGCTGCTGACAAACCGCAGGACTATCGCTTATATCCTCACGAGTTTCAGTCGCTCAACCCCCGTCAAAAAGGCGGTTTTACGTTTACCCTGGAGGCGCGGGGTGGTAAAGCGCTGAATAATATTCGCAAGTCGCCTGTTGCGATTGACCTGCTGCAGGTGTTGCAACAATCCCCGCGTGCCGTCGAGCTCATGGAGGAAGCTACCTATGAATTAAGTCTGGACAAGAACTTCATCCTTCACGTGAACCGGAAAGAGGAGATTGAAAAAGAAGTGATCGAATAGTCATCTTTTTCCTACAAGGTTTCCGCGCAGGAATGCGCCAGATAGGGCTACTGGTATTTGCGCCTGCGCCTGTATTACGTTGGCACGTGCTTGCTGGGCCAGCGCTTTCATCTCTTGCACTTTGGCAACTGCCATTGCTCTTCTTTCCTCCGCGCGGGCTTTAGCCACGCTCAAATCTGCGTTAGCCTGGTCAATCTGCAACGTGGCGCCAATGTTCCGCCCAACGCTGATATCTGCAATATCGATTGATAAAATCTTGTATGCGGTGCCCGCATCCAGCCCGTTTTCGAGAACTTCCCTGGAAATGCTTTCCGGGCTTTCCAGCACGTGGAGGTAGCTGCGCGCTTTACCTATCGTTGAAATGATGCCCTGTCCCACTCGCGCAGTGACGGTTTCTTCTCCTGCGCCGCCAACGAGTTGTCGAATGTTGGCTCGAACAGTCACCCGTGCCTCGGTAATGAGCTCAATGCCTTCGACCGAAACGCCGGTGACTGGCGGCACGATGATAACATACGGCGAAACGGAGAGTTGAACTGCCCTTAGGACATCCCTGCCTGCCAGGTCAATGGCCGTTGCCTGCTGGTAATTCAGTTCGAGATTGGCCTTGTCAGCCACAACGAGGGCTTTTATCACCGATCTAAGGTTCCCGCGGGCTAGAAAGTGGGTTTCCAGTTGATTTATAGTGATCCCTTTAATGCCGGCCTTTGTAGCGAGTATCATGGACTGTACAATCAGTCCCGGGGGCACTTTGCGAAGGCGCATGAAGATCAGTGTCACCAATCCCACGTTTACGCCAGAAAAGACAGCTACAATCCACAAGTTGACGGGAACGAAATAAAAGAAAATCAACACGCCCGCTATGGCAACCCCAATCCATATCAAGAAAGAGAATTCAGTCATCTTCGTAAGTAATGTGTGTGGATCAGCCCGACAAGGTAGCATTACTTTTTTACCCTATAAGAGTTTATTGGATATATCCGACAAAAGCGAGAGGGAGAGAATTCCTTAGTTAAGCAGTGAGAGACGCGGGGGCTAATTGCCGTCACCCTTTCCCATGGCAGGGTTGAATCCGCTTTGCTATTTTTGGGAATGATCGATTTCACGACGACAATAAGGAAATTCGACCGTAAGGGAGAAAAGACGGGATGGAGTTACCTCGAAATAAGCGCAAAGCATGCCCAACGGCTTAAGCCGGGATGCCGCGTGTCTTTCCGGGTGAAGGGTACCATCGATCGTCATGATATCTCCGGCGTGGCGATCATGCCCATGGGTGACGGCAGCTTCATACTGCCGTTCAATGCCACCATGCGCAAGGCCACAGGCAAAGTGGCCGGCGCCACTGTTCGCGTCTGTCTCGCTGTTGATGAAAAGGAATACAAGTTGAACAAAGACCTGATGGCATGCCTTCGGGATGACCCCGCTGCGATGGAATTCTTTAAGACGCTACCAGGTTCCCATCAGCGGTATTTCAGTAAATGGATTGAAAGTGCAAAGACACCTGCTACCCGCACGAAGCGGCTCGTCATGGCCGTCGAAGCACTATCCCGAAGGATGGGCTTTGGAGAGATGATCAGGGCGAATAAGGAACGAAGATATTAGTTGCAGATGCAGGGGTCCTTGCCGACTGCATCTGTGTCTCCATCTAATATTCCGCAAAGTCCAGGAACGTACGTTTAATATCCCTGTCGCTTACGCGCGATGGATCGTTATTGCGCGAATAGGCGTCCAGCTCGAGCAATACCAGTTTCTGGTCGGTCAGCGCGCTTCTCAGTTTCTCGATGTCTTTCTCAAATTCAGGCTGTCGTCGTGCCGACTTCAATGAATATTTCCTGGCAAACTCATCGCCGGCTGACTGAATACGGTTGGTGAGATCAATGTTGAGTTTGATCTTATCCATGATCGCGTCTTTCGATTTGCCGACGACCTCGGTAGCCTCGAGCGTCCCCAGGGTAAGTACGGTGGTGCCACCAATGCCGGACACAATCTTCGCATCATCCGTGTCCATTGTCACGGGTGCGATACCGGTTGTTGCACCCAGACCGGCGTTAAGAATAGACCGGTTCTTTTTGCCCTTCCGGGCTTGCTTGTAATCCTGGTTGAGTTGTTTCTGATTTTGTTCCAGTTGTTTCAGCAGAACGGTTGCGCTCACAAGGATGCCGCGATATTTCTGATACTGGTGCGCGTCCTTTAGTTCCAGGTTCTCTGTGTCGTGCACCTCGATATATACCTTCCGCTGCGCGCGGTTGTTGGATTTGTCAAGTGCGTAGAACGTGATTTCGGTGACGAGTTTCTTCTGGACTTCTTCAACAAAGTCATACCCCGGTGTCCAGGTGAATTCGTACTGAAGTGGGGTATTCTCTTTCATCATCGACGGACTGATACGCGTATCGTTGGCGATAAATCCCGCGCTCTTGACGTTGTCATCCCCGTTGGGATCCGAGAGATACAACTTCAGGTTTATCGTCTCGTCTTCCTTAATGGAAAACAGTGAGTCACCCGGCACGATCAGGATCTCGGGCGGGAGATCCAGTTGCGTTTGCTGAATACGCAGAATGCCCCGGGTTTCCAGTTTGTCGGGTTGATCCTGGACGATAAACTCTACCGCCAAAGGATCGGCGCGAAGCTGATAGAACTGGTGGCGGGACGGGGTCCAGGTAAACGTGCCCTGTGAAGACAGGACAGCGCCTTCCGGCAACGCCCCTGGCACGGGCTTTACAACGATGGGGTCGCCATCCGGATCATACACGTATTCTGAAGGGATCTGGTATGTATTCAGGGAAGACTGCCGGACGTAGAATACCGGTAAATCCTCCACGACGGGCGGACGGTTCACATGCTTTACGGTGAAGGTGACCGGTTTGCGGATGCGATCCCCTGAAGGCAACCGCGCCTGGAAAATGACGCTGATATCGCGGGTGAGCGCCACCCTGTCGACGAGATCGTACGAGGGTTGCCAGGTGAAATTGCCCAACGTATCGAGCTCCATGCCCAAGCCTTCTGCCCCTTCGATGGTGTAAAAGGCAGGGCCGTCGTACTCCGAAAGCCCCAGCTGAAACTGTGCAACGTCGTTTTCGTTCAGTATATTCCACCCGATGGAGTCGGGTAATACCAGCTCGGGAAGCTGCTGGCTGAAAACGGTCGGACACACAAATACCAGTGCAACGCAAACCAGGCAATGCTTCACTTCAGTCACTCTATCAATCAATTACGCTTTCTTGAATTTGGCCTTTTGGATTTGGCGCAAATTTAATCAAACCAAACGTGAGCGGGATGTCATCCGCCGAAAAGAGGTCTCATAAGTCTCATAATTTCGCCCGCGACGTGCATGAAGTCGCCAAATTGATCCCCAAAGGTCGTGTTACGAGCTATGGAGCGATCGCAAATTACCTTGGAAAGGGGGTTACGGCCCGTATGGTCGGCTGGGCAATGCACAATTGTCCGCGGGGTGTGCCTGCGCACCGCGTCGTCAACAGCAAGGGTTTTTTAACGGGAAAGAGCCATTTTTCAGGCCCAAACACGATGCAGTCCCTCCTTGAGAAAGAAGGACACAAGATTTCCGGCGACAAAATCATCAATTTCAGCGATACTTTTTGGGATCCG
>JAJJPK010000092.1:0-4482 GCA_032907565.1 Cyclobacteriaceae bacterium
TACAAGGAACAGACAAAAGCGCTAACCTTGGAAAAGGAGAACGTTCAACTGGAACTCGACTTCCTTAAAGCTCAAATCAACCCTCATTTTCTCTTCAACACGTTGAACAACATTCAGTCGTTCATAATAAACAATGAGCCCGACAAATCAGTCCAGTTGCTCGGCAGACTGTCCGAACTCATGCGGTTCACGTTATACGAAACGGGCAAAGACTTGATTTCCGTTTCGAAGGAACTGGAAATTATCGAAAACTATGTTAGTCTGGAACAGAGCCGATGGGAGGACAAGGCAGACATCAGGTTGACGATCAACGGTGACGACGACGGGTACTGCATTCCGCCTTGTATCCTCCTTCCGCTCGTCGAGAATGCTTTTAAGCATGGAGTCAGTAATTCCATCCGAAAAGCCTTTGTGACAATCGACATCAGGCTAATCGAGTACGCACTTTCCATGACTATTCGAAATTCGGTAGAAAGCAACGGACAAGCGGACCTCCATCGTGGATCCGTCGGTTTAGCCAACGTAAAGAAGCGTCTCCAACACTTTTTCCCGCAAGACCATACCTTTTTCGCCGCGCGGGACAACGGGACCTTCGTGGTCGAGCTCCAGATTAACAGGATGAAGCCATGCCCGAGATGAGCGTACGATATGTCATTGTCGACGATGAGCCGCAAGCCAGGCGCCTTCTTACAGCGTATCTTCAACACTTTCCACATTGGACGCTCCAGGGAGAATTTGGAAGCGCCCTTGAGGCGCTCGAACGACTGAAAAAGGGAGACATCGACGTCATGTTTCTCGACATTCACATGCCCCATCTCAAGGGAACAGATTTCCTTCGCTCCTTTGATCATCCGCCGCTTGTAATTCTCACTACAGCTTACGAGCAATATGCTATTGAAAGCTACTCACTCCACGTCCTCGACTATCTGCTTAAGCCAATCTCCATGGAACGTTTCATTGTTGCAGTGAATAAGGCCGAGGCAAGGCTGCGCGACCACAGTGGCAGCAAGAGCATTTCCTCTGAGTTCTTGTTCATAAAAGCAGACAATCAAATACTTAAGGTTAGAAGAGATGAAATCCTTTACATCGAAGCTATGCAAAACTATGTACGACTCATCACCCGACAGCGTGCTCACATTGTCAACAGTACCATGAAACTAATGGAAACGCAGTTCACTCCACCGGACTATATCAGGATACACAAGTCCTACATTGTCGCCGTGTCTGCAATAACCCGTATTGAGGGCAACCGAATTTATTGTGGCGATATCGAGTTGCCAATGGGCGCGCACTACCGACCCCTTGTCATGCAATATATCAAGCCAGTATAAACTGTCTCACGCAGTAACGACGGCCTCGTTGTCAATGTAAAATCGAACATTCGTGCTAAAGCATAACCTAAAATTGATCCTGCGTCATTTTTGGAAGCATCGGATCTATTCAATAGTCATACTCCTAAGCCTGACGGCAGGATTCGCTTGCGCAGCCTTGCTGATAGCGTTCATTTCCCACGAGGTCAGTACCGACAAATTTCACGAGAAGCATGCCAGGATCTACCAGGTCACCAGCAACGATCCTTTTCGGGGAACAGGTCGCATTCCGTTCGTTCTCAAGTCATTCAGCGACTACGCCGTCTCGACTTATCCTGAAGTAGAAGCCGCTTGCCAACTGAACAGCATTTACGGCGCGGCACTAAGCAAAGACGACGTCTCATGGTCGAATTTTATGATCGTAGCGGCTGACACCACTTTCTTTTCGCTATTCGACTTTCCCTTAGCCCTGGGAAACCCAGACAAGTGTTTGGCCCCCGGACAAATTGTATTGTCGCAAAAAACTGCGACCGCTCTTTTTGGCAGTGAAGAGGCACTTAATAAATTGGTAACCTTCCGCACATCAGATACGACACTAGTGTTGTCTGTTTCCGGCGTACTCGACCGACAGATCCAAAATAGTCACCTCCAGTTTGATGCCCTGGTTCATCCCTCGCTCTTGTCGGGAAAATGGTACGTCGGAGTCAGTTATTTACTATTGCGTCCACATATTGATTCGGGGCAATTTGTAGCGAAACTAAACGGGGATTCTAGACTGCCCGGTTTCACCGTTCTGGGGAACACTGAGTATTTCCTCAATTCTCTTTCCACTTGTCATTTTAATACCGATAGCAAGGTCGATTTCATCAAAACTAGAAATCGACTTTTCATCACCATAGTAGGGATTGTCTGTGCGGTGATCCTGTTCATTGCAAGCTTCAATTCCATCAACCTTTTTTTACTCCTTGGAAGAAATCGAAGAAAGGAAATCGGTGTCAAGAGAATCTTCGGTACTACCACCCGCCACTTCGTTGGGTTTGCTACGCTGGAAATTGGCTTTTACAGCCTCTTTTCTTTAGCCCTGGCCGGACTCATAATTGTCCTTATAATTCCCACGTTCAACAGTATTTTTGGCTCCACGCTTTCAGTCGAGTACTTCCTTTGGGCGGATGTAACCGCCCGGGTCGCCGTCATTTTGTTTCTCTCCTCATCAATCCTTGTTGGAGTTATATCTCACAAACAATGGCAAATGAAGCCTGCTGAACTGGTCAACAATAAACTTTCAAAGATCAGATTCAACCGTGGCTTGTTCACCCTTCAATTTGCCATTTCCACGATTCTCGCGACGTGCAGCATTACCATTGTTGAGCAAATCAATCACATCGAAACCGCGCCCCTGGGCTTTAGCCGCAACCTGATACAATTAGGAGCACCCGGATTCGAGTTTTCTAATAAATTTCCAGCGCTCAAGCATCGTGCTCTGCAGCTGCCCGATGTTAATGGCGTGACCATAACCGGAGGGAATCCTATATCCTCGAACTCCATCGTCAGACTCGAACTGGAAGACGGCTCATCGTACTCGCCTTACCTCTTTGTAGGCGACGAGGACCTGGTCAATACAATGCAACTGGAACTGATAGAAGGAAGTGTGCCTTCTTCTCAGAACGATGGTAACCTCGTTAACGAAACCCTGGTCCGCATGTTTGATATGAAGGACCCAATTGGGAAGGCAACACCAGGAACAGAAGGCAAGATCGTAGGGATCGTAAGAGATTTTACAATCGGATCTTTCAGGGAGCCTATCCCGCCGGTAATAATCTCGAGCTACAAGGAAGAGGGAAAGGCTTTGTTAATCAATTACACTGGAAACGATTTAAAGGGGTTGCTGGCTCAGCTGCGAAGTGAATGGGAACGTGTCTTTCCGAATGATAATTTCGACTATCGAATCATTCAGGAGGACCTCATGGAGGGTCACAAGGAAGACATATTTCTTTTCCGAGTCGTTACTTTGTTTTCAGTGATAAGCATTGTCCTGTCTTGCTTTGGACTATTTGCCCTTTCATGGGCCGTGACTCAAAACCGCAGAAAGGAAATCGGGATCAGAAAAGTGCTGGGAGCCACACCTAAGGATGTACTCCAGCTGGTCACCCTTTCATTCGCCAAACGCGTCGCCGTGGCATTTGTCATTGCTGTGCCAGTCGGTTACTACCTGATGAATAAATGGCTTTCAGGATTCGTCACAAGAATTGACTTAGGGCCTGAAATATTCGTCATGTCCGCCGTCATAATGTCTATCGTTTCGGCGATAACTCTTAGCTTCCAAACGTTGCAGGCGGTATTCACCAACCCTGTGCAAGAGATTCGGAGCGACGGGGAGTAGTATTTCTGGTGGTAGAAGAAGTAAGGTGACACTAACCAGGAATACCAATTTTAGATTGCGCTTCAGACGATAATCACAGTAACACCCATTTTTTCGAGTTTTGCCTTCTCATCACCCGGAATGCCCTTATCGGTAACCACTGTGTGAATCTTGTCCACCCCGGCAATGAATGCAAACCCTCTTCGCTGGAACTTGCTCGAATCGGCCACGACGATCACCTCTTGTGAAATCTCTATCATAACCTGGTTCAGGTGCGCCTCTTCGATATTGGGTGTGGATATGCCGTAGCTTGTATCGAAACCGTCTACGCCAAGAAAAAGCTTGTCGCAGTAATAGTTCTTGAATCCCTTCTCCGCCAGCATGCCCACGAGCGACAACGAATTGCTCCGCAGCGTCCCACCCGGAACGATGACGTTGATGTTCTTGTGCTCGGCAAGGAAGTTGGCAATATTGATCGCGTTTGTGATGACTGTGAGGTTCTCAAACCGATCCAGGTTCCTGGCAACCTCGTACGTCGTGGATCCAGAGTCGAGAATGATCGTGTTGCCCTCCTCGATCAACGCGGCCGCCTTGCGCCCGATCTCCCGCTTTTCGGCCAGGTGTTTCTTCTGCTTGTCCGACAACGGAAAATCATACCCCACATAACTGTGCGTGATCTTCATCGCCCCACCCCGGGCACGAAGCAACATGTTCTTCTTCTCCAGTTGCTCCAGGTCATTCCGGATCGTGACCGAACTTACGCCCAGCACCTCACTCAACTCATTGACATTAACCTGACCTTCTTTTTCAAGC
>JAJJPK010000093.1:0-19228 GCA_032907565.1 Cyclobacteriaceae bacterium
GGAATTGGATTACAGCAAGCTTCGGGTCGCTGATCCAAGCGTATTCGATAACTATGGGAGGTGATTGATGCCGAATTGTCTTATGACATCCGATCAAAGGGAGTGGGGCTGTATTACGTCGCAGACCCGCCCCTTTTCAAACTATGCCTATCGTGTATGAAGCGTTCGATCACAATATTTTCTCAGAACCTTTTTTTAGAACCGTTATGTTAATGCCAAAGAAAAGCAGCCTACACGAACTCGATCGTGAACATCTTCTATCCCTGCTTGAGTATTTTCGTTCAAAACTTGGCAAAAAGGCCGACCGACTAAATCAGATGCGCACACGTCTCAACAACGCCCGGTCCAGGATCGACAAGCTAAAAGCAACGGTAGAGTATCAACGCACGAGAATAATGGAACTCATGGAGCGAGACACCGCTGGCAATGCCGAGGGCAATCGCTCTGAACGAATTGAACGAGGCTGATGATGTTGCACTTTCTGCTGTTAGTAACTTTATTTGTACCCCCTCAAAAAAATCTAATTGTCAATCCCGGATTTGAACAGCTCGAGGCCGCAGCTCCTTCAGGCTGGTCCGTAATCGTTCCGCCTCACGCCGGTAGTTGTGAATGGAGCGTCGATAACAATGAGTATCACTCAGGCAGTCGGTCTTTCAAAATCTCGCGGATATGGATCTATCCAAGGCGACCTGCTCGCATTACCGTGAGTGACCCGATCCCGATACACGCTAAGAAGAAATACATACTTTCGTTCTGGTACAAGACGGCTGACATTGTAGAATATGCCTTGCCGTTTTCGGCGAATTTCACAGTTGAACGTAAGGACAGCCCATCTGTTCGCTATAGAAAGCTGGTGCCGGAATCTGAGGAATGGCGCCCATGGTACATTCTCCTTGACAATATTCCACACGACGCGCATCAACTGTCGGTGTCATTTGAAACGCTCGTCAACACCAAAGGCAGCATCTGGGTGGACGATGTTTCACTGCGCGTGGCCACTCGCGACGACGTATTGGCCTTTGAGCAATGGAGACGCCAGGACGCTCCCCAGCCCTGCGGCCACGCTACAGAAAAGAGTTCCAACTCGAAGCAATTTTTCCGGATCGAACGCTGGGAAGATCGCTGGTGGCTCGCGGGCCCCGACGGCAACCTCACATGGATGATGGCAATAGCCGGCACCAGGCATCCAAAGTACAATCGCCGCGAAGGTGCACAACCCGTTCCTAAGGAAGAGAATCAGCGTATGTACTCAATATTTATGGAGGAGTGCGGCTTCAATTCGTTTGCGGGATGGACAGCCGGCGAATATGCGCTCATCAGCAAAGAACGGCATCGCGAAGGCAAGCACTATCTACCGTTTACAAAGGTCCTCGGTCTGGCCACCGCAGTCAGGGACTCTTCCGTTTTTGCGCGCGACAGGAATGGTAACGTCTTGAGCGGAGGCCATGCCTTTCCTGACCCATTCAATCCCCTGTGGAGGCAAAAGGCCAGGGAGAAAGCCGAGCGCCTGATTTCCGGATATCGCGACGATCCGAGCTTCCTCGGCTGGTATGTCGACAATGAGATTGATTTCGGTGAACTCTTCCGGTATGTCTGGTCCGCGGACGCTTCCCGCGAGTTTGTACAGGGGTTGGAGGCAAAATATAAAAGTATCAAGGCGCTTAACACGGCATGGTCATCCCCATTCAGAGTCTTTGAGTACGTGTCCTTTGACGACGTAATCGCCGACAAACCTGAACCGCGCAATTGGGATGATCCGCTGTGGGTCGACTTTGCCGCTTTTGAACGGCGTATGTTGGGCGAGTATATTAACTACACCTGTGACCTGGTACGCGAGCTTGATCCCAATCATTTGGTGATTTCCAACCGGATCAATCTTAACCCCATGCCAGAGCTGCACAGAACCATCGACCTTTGGGGGAAGTATGACATTGTTTGCATGAACATTTATCCGGACAATAACACGATCGGATTCAATTCGGGAGAACTTGCGATCATGAAACGGCTTCATGATGGTACGGGCCGCCCAGTGCTTATTGGCGAATGGAGCGTGCCGTCGGTTGACTCAGGTTTATACGGCTTCGGAAAAGACAGGCTTGACAGGCCGTTGGACTGGAGTTGGCCCCAAGTGGTACGCACTCAAAAAGAACGCGGAGAAGTTTATAAAATTTGTATGGAACAACTCGCGTCACTGGATTTCATGCTGGGTGCCGGATGGTTCATTACATTTGATATCGATAACGTTCAACGTCGCGCGAACCGGGGGATCATGAACCTGGATTACACCCTCTATGAGGATTTGGTCCGTGCTATGAAGAAGACGCACAGCGAAATCCGCAGTGAAATGGGTATCGCATGGTAACGACGATGACACGGACCCTCACAGAGAAAGCTTTGATGATGAAACCGGAATGATTAACCAATATGATAAGGAAGATACTATTACTCGCGTTTGTGAACGGCGCGTCGTTTGCGTCGTGGGGACAGGAGGGAGATCTCCGGCTGCTGGACTGGGAGCCAAAGAGCCAGTTGGTGGTCAAGGAGACCAAAGTAATGAAACCAAAATTTCCTGTGATCGACATTCATAATCACCTGGGCAATCTGGATCGAACGCAGGAGTTTTTGGACGAAATGGATAAGGCGGGCGTATGGATGTGCGTGAGTCTTGATGGTCGATCGAAAGACGATTTCTACAAAAAGCATCTGGAGGTATCCAGACAAATTGCCGGCGATAGGATCCTTGTATTCTTTGCGCCGGATTTCAGTCGGATCGATGAACCGGACTTTGGCAAGAAGGAAGCTGCCCGTCTGGAGCAAGCTGTGCGCATGGGCGTTCGCGGCGTCAAGATTTTCAAGTCGCTCGGGCTTACGATAAAAGATAAGAGCGGGAAAGTCGTACCTGTCGACGATCCTCGCATTGATCCCATCTGGGCAAAATGTGGCGAGCTGGGAATCCCGGTTATGATCCACGTTTCGGATCCGAAAGCATTTCACGCCGGGCCTATCGACAAATACAACGAGCGCTATGAAGAACTGGTGCGCCATCCCAGTTGGTCATTCTATGGTGATGCTTACCCGTCTAAGGAAGAAATACTTAACCAACGCAATAGGGTGATTGCCCGTCATCCCAATACGATTTTCATTGGCGCTCACATGGGCAACCTACCTGAAGAACTGGGTCGCGTTGCCATGTGGCTCGAACAGTATCCCAATTTTTATGTCGACATTGACGCTCGCATAAGCGAACTCGGCAGGCAGCCCTATACAGCAAGACGCTTTATGATAAAATACCAGGATCGGGTGCTGTTCGGCATGGACAATGCACCCAATGCAGAAAATTATCGCGGCTACTATCGTTTCCTGGAAACAGACGATGAATATTTTGATTCGGTCCCGGCAGGACGACAAGGCCGATGGATGATTTATGGCCTGTATCTTCCGGATGAAGTGCTCGAGAAGATATACAATAAGAACGCAATGAAAATATTTGGTATGTAAAAAGGTGGATGACGAGATGATTATCACATATACAATCGAACCCGAGAGAATGACGAGGCGATACAGGAGGCTGAACTGCTTCGCTACTGTATTGGTAGTTGCGCTGTTCAGCACGGCGAGTCATGGACAGGATGTTGAGACCCTCAGGCTCAAAGACTACCGACCGCACTCGGTGTTCAGGGTACCGGTGACAAAGGTGACACGAGCCCGATACCCGGCCATTGACGTACATGCACACGACTATGCCCGAACGCCGGAGGAGCTCGATGTGTGGGTGAAAAAAATGGATACACTTGGTATAAAAAAGGTCATTATCCTTTCCGGCAGAACAGGCAGCGAGTTCGAGAAGGTCATCACCCGCTATCGTCGCTATCCGGACCGGTTTGAAGTCTGGTGCGGCTTTGATTATTCCGGATTCGATCAGCCCGAATGGGCAGATCGGGCAGTTGCCGAACTTGAAAAGTGCTACAAGATGGGGGCCACTGGCGTTGGGGAGATTTCAGATAAGGGCATGGGGATCACGCGTTCTAAGGATGATCCCTCGCGAAACATGCATCTCGACGATCCGCGCATGAAGCCGCTCTTCGAAAAGTGTGCCGAGCTGGGCATGCCTGTGAACGTTCACGTTGCTGATCCGTATTGGGCTTACTTGCCGATGGACTCTACCAATGATGGCCTCATGAGCGCATATCGGTGGCGCATCGACTTGACCCGCGAGGGTATCTATGACCATGCGCAACTGCTCCAGACGCTCGAAAATGCAGTTCGCGATAATCCGCGCACGACGTTCATTGCCTGTCACCTGGCCAATTGCGACTTTGATCTCAGTATTCTGGGCAGATTGTTCGACAACTACCCAAATCTTTATGCAGACATATCAGCTCGCTACTATCAGACCGCGACCATTCCACGACACGTCCGCAGCTTCTATACCAAGTATAGCAACAGGCTGCTGTACGGTACGGACATGAGTACGGCCAGCGAGATGTACCGGTTTACCTTCCGTGTATTGCAAACTGCCGATGAACACTTTTATTTTCGCTATACATACCACTGGCCTTTGTATGGTCTTGACCTGGATGACGATGTGTTGAGGAAGCTGTATCGTGACAACGCTTTGAAACTATTGAACAAGAACAACCAATAACCGAGAAGCTCCATACATGCAAAGAAGAGACCTGCTGCGAAAGTTGATTCTTGGTCCGGTTGCGGCCAGTGTGTGGTCCCGGTGTACAACTAGCGGCGGTGAGGAAACCACCACTGCGACACGCTTCACCAGCAAGTGGCATTTGTTGCCTGACATGACGTGGACGGGAGAGGACTTATGGGCTCAGCGGTTACAGGACTGGCAAATTCGCAACGGTAAATTGCGATGCCTTGTACAGGGAAAGGATCGCACTGTGCATGTCCTGACCCACCAGGTCTCGGATGGCAGCAGGCCACTTAAAGTCACCCTCGATTTGAACCTGGTTGGTCGCCAGGATGCCCTGGAGTCGGGATTTGTGGGACTTAGAATGGGTGTGAAAGGCAGATTTGACGATTACCGGTCGGCGATCATGAGCGGACAGGGTACGGATATGGGAATTAGAAACGACGGCCGGCTTTTCGTGGGAAACATCGTGAGCGATGCGCGCATTTCCGCAGATGATCTTTCGGCTTTCGTAAGGTTGATCGCGGTTTGGTCGCCGGACTCTTCCGCGGGCGGACAGCTGCAATTGACGGCATACGATTCGTCAAATAATGGGATAGCTAGTATCACAACAGTCGATAGCGATCCCATGATGTGGGAAGGAAACATCGCGATCGTAAGTCATTTCGATCCGGCGTCAGACACGGCGGATACACCTACGGTTGACGTTCACAGGCTTGAAATCGAAGGTGACGGATTGTTCTACGACCCGGGCCAGGTGTATGGTCCGGTATACTTCGCGCAGTACACGGTCCACGCGGGCGTGCTGAAATTATCCGCCCAGTTGGCGCCTGTAGAACCTGCCGCTACGACGTGCTCGCTTTACTTTCGGCGGAACGGCGCCTGGTCGAAAACGTCGACATCAGTGATGCACCCAATGGCTCGAGTTGCAAGCTTTCGCATCGAGGGCTGGGATGCTTCACAGCCGACCGATTATAAGGTGGTACTTCAATTGCCCCTGACGAATGGTAACACGCGAGCGTTTTCCTATGAAGGTACTGTCGCTGCGGATCCCGTTTCAAAACCATCCATAAAGGCATTGGCCCTCAGTTGTAATTGGGATTTAGGCTTTCCTGATACAGAAGTCGTTCAAAACGCCCTGGAGCATGAAGCGGATATGGTATTTTTCCTTGGCGACCAGTTTTATGAATCGAATGGTCGCTTTGGTGTGCAGACAGATCCTCTTGAAAAGGCGACGCTCGATTACCTGAGAAAGTGGTACCAGTTCGGATGGAGCTATCGCGACCTGTTCAGGCGCGTGCCAATGGTCGCACTCCCTGACGATCATGATATGTACCATGGCAATATCTGGGGTAGTGGAGGCAGGGCTACTATCGCTGCAGGTACCGATGATGAGCGACAGGACAGCGGCGGTTATAAGATGCCTCCCGGTTGGGTAAATATGGCGCAGATCACACAAACGAGCCACATGCCCGATCCATTCGACCCGAAGCCGGTACAACAGGGCATCGGAGTATTTTACACCCGATGGGAATACGGCGGCGTCAGTTTCGGAATTATTGAAGACCGCAAGTTCAAGTCGGCTCCCCAAGACGTCCTTCCACCCGAGGCGCGACCGTTCAATGGGTTCGTTCAAAATCCAGATTATGATCGATCGAAGGTGAAAGCGCTTGAAGCACGGCTGCTGGGTGAGCGGCAAATGGAATTCCTGAAAGCATGGACCGACGCCCGCGCAGAAGAGCCGGGGTTCATGGTTCTTGTTTCCGCTACACCTTTCTGCTGCCTGCAAACGTTGCCTAAAGGAACGATGAACGACGACATCACACCCCAACTCGCTGTGCCGGAGCCTGGTGAATATGTAGCGGGCGATGAGCTGACACGCGACATGGATACGAACGGCTGGCCGCAGAGCTGCAGGGATCGCGTGCTGCGACTTATCGGTAATAAGGTCGACCTTCACCTGTGCGGAGACCAGCACCTGGCAGCTATCGTCCAATATGGATTGGATGAATTTGGCGACGGTCCTTTTTGCTTCACCGTTCCTGCACTTAATAACATTTGGCCGAGGCGATGGTGGCCTCCCCTCAAGCCGGACCATAAGGCGTTGCCCGGCCGGCCTCCCTTCACGGGCGATTTCCGCGACGGTTTCGGAAACAGGATGACGGTGTATGCTGCCGCTAACCCCCGCAAGACCGGAAAGCAGCCCGCCCTGTTATACGATAGGGCGACCGGCTATGGGCTGCTGGAGTTCGACAAAGAGGGTCAAAGGATTATCCTGAATTGCTTCCCTCGCTATGAGCATCAGCAGCAATATGAGGGATGGCCATTCACAGTTTTACGGAAAAGGGCATGACTAGCGTGAAAAGCGTTCTTGTTTTGTTCGTGCTATCAGTTGCGTGTATTGGCAGGACATACGCGCAGCAGAAACTCATCCACTACCTTTCAGGCACGGATAAGGACCACACCGTTAATTGGGATTTTCTTGTCACAAAGGGAAACAACAGCGGCAAATGGACGAAGATACCTGTGCCTTCCAACTGGGAACTGCAAGGGTTTGGAAACTACAACTACGGGCAGGACGAAAATAAGTCTGACGAGCAAGGATTGTACAAGTACTCATTTGCTGCAGACGAAGTGTGGAAAGGTAAAAGGATATTTATCGTCTTCGAGGGGGTAATGACGGATGCCGATGTCCGGATTAACGGACGCTCTGCCGGACCTATTCATCAAGGAGGATACTATCGATTTAAGTATGATGTTACGCGGTTGATACGATTCAATCGTGAAAACTTGCTCGAAGTCACGGTGAGCAAAGCTTCTTCCAATCCTTCTGTGAACCGCGCGGAGCGCGATGGTGACTATTGGGCACTGGGAGGAATCTTCCGTCCGGTTTACTTGGAGATCGTCCCCAGAATATTTATTGATAGGGTGGCAATTGATGCGCGAGCGGATGGAAGCTTCCGCATGGAGGTGTATGGCGTAAACATAACAGGTAAGCACAAGGTCACAGCACGGATTTCGGATCTGAATGGAAATCCCTTGGGTTCGGAATTTTCGACTACTGGCTCTTCGGAGTCGACTTTGGTATTAAGCAACAAGTTTGCAAACCCGGCATTATGGAATCCTGAATCGCCTAACCTGTATGAGGTTGAAGTGTCGGTAGTGGGTCCGCAGGGGCACACTTATTCAATGAAGCAGCGCTTTGGATTCAGAACCGTTGAGGTGAAGGCCGGTGATGGCATATATGTTAACGGCAAGCGCGTAGTCCTCAAGGGAGTGAATCGCCACAGCTTTTGGCCGGAGTCGGGTCGTACGCTGAGCAGGCAGGTTCATCTCGACGATATTGCACTCATAAAGGACATGAACATGAATGCCGTGCGGATGTCGCACTATCCACCGGATTCGGAATTTCTGGACTTGTGTGATTCCCTGGGGCTGTTTGTTCTCGACGAACTCGGGGGATGGCAGGCGGCGTACGACACGCAAGTAGGTCGGCGGCTTGTCAGGGAAATGGTTACACGGGATGTGAATCATCCCAGTATCATATTATGGAACAATGGCAATGAGCGCGGATGGAATGTGGACCTCGATGATGAATTTGCCCGCTACGATCCGCAGCAGCGTGTCGTACTGCATCCCATCCAGCGGTTCAACGGGTTTGACACGAGGCATTATCCAGAGTACGAATATGTCGTCAACTCGGCGTTATATGAACAGGAGATCTATCTGCCGACGGAATTCATGCACGGACTTCACGACGGCGGACACGGTGCAGGGCTGGAGGATTTCTGGGAGTTGATGCTCAGGCATCCATCATGTGCGGGAGGATTCCTTTGGTCGCTTATGGATGAGGGATTGTACCGCACGGACAAGGATGGTATCCTCGACGTCAACGGAAACAAGGCGCCGGATGGTATTGTCGGCCCGCACAGGGAGAAAGAGGCCAGCTACTTCGCGATTAAAGAGATCTGGTCGCCGATATATATCGCCATGAAGCGCATACCTTCTGAATTTGACGGATCTATTCCAGTCGAGAACCGATACCTCTACACGAACCTGGACGCGTGCACTTTTTCGTGGAAGCTCGTGAGCTTTTCACGTCCGTCCAACGCTGACGCAAGCATCGACTGGCGGACGGATGCGCAAGGTACTGCAGCGCTTCTTTCGGTTTCGCCTGGAGAACGAGGAAAGCTTAAGCTGGACTTACCGGAGACGTGGAAAGGCAGTGATGCGTTGTTTTTGACGGCAAGGAACCCGGATGGCCGTGAAGTGTGTACCTGGAGTTGGCCGGTTAAATCAGCAGCAGAAATCGTAAATGATGAAGTGCGTATTGAGAAAGCTGGACCAGTAGGACTCGGAAGCGATGGTATTATGCTGATAGTTGAACAGGGCGGAGTGCAATTCCGGTTTGACACGCTTACTGGCTTTTTGTCCGGAATAAGGCGGAACGGCGTGGACGTTTCACTTTCTGGTCCTGAGCTTGCGGGAAAGGAAAACCGCCTGCGGGATTTCAGGCACTACCCGCAGGGTGACGGTTATGTGGTTGAGTCGGTGTTTGAAGGCGATGGTGGATTTGGTATCAAGTGGACGTTTACGCCGGGACGCGCGCCCAGACTGCAATACCAGTACCTGTACCGACAACCAGCAGATTTTATGGGGATTGTGTTTGACTTTCCTGAAGAGGACATTGCCGCCGTGACGTGGATGGGTCGTGGTCCGTATCGCGTGTGGAAGAATCGGCTACGCGGGCAACAATTTGGTGTATGGCGCAAGGCATATAACAACAGTATAACAGGCGAAAGCTGGGAGTATCCGGAATTCAAGGGATACCATGCCGACCTGTACTGGGCACGATTTGAAACAGGGCGCATACCCTTCACCATTTACACGTCAACTCCTGGCATCTTCCTTCAATTGTTAAAGCCGGATCGTCCGGCGGGAGCGGACAATGACAACACCCATCCTCCATTTCCGGATGGGAATGTGGGTTTTTTGCACGCCATCAGTCCTATCGGTACGAAATTTCAGAAAGCGGAGGTCATGGGTCCTTCGGGAGGGAAGAATATCATGCTGAACAACACGCCATTCAAGGGTGAGTTGTGGATTGATTTCTGGCAATAGGGAAAGTTCGGGGTATCCCCTATGAGTGAAAGCACAGGTTTGTAATGTAAGAGAGCACCAGCATGAAAAGCGTATAATTCTTAAGATAGACGCGAAGTTTCTTGAACGATCGTGCGAGGTGATATTCGATCGTCTTCTCAGAGACTTTGAGTACTTCTGCTATCTCGGAAACCGAACGACCCTCAAAGAAACTCAACTTGAAAACCTTGCCCGTTTTTTCTGGAAGGAGGTTAACCGCCCGGTCTATGACATCCAGGAGGTCATTGAAAGCTACAGCACGTTCCGTAGTTTCCTCAGAGTCCGCACGATGATAGAGGTATTCGTTTCGACGACTTTCCTTTGCAAGTCGCGATTCGATATAATTCAGGATCCGGTTCTTGATGCTTATAAATAGATAGGAGCGTACATCCTTGATGTCCAATGTCTGGCGTCGCTTCCAAAGCGTTACAAATAGGTCCTGTACTATCTCCTGAGTTACTTCCCTGGAACGCACGCGGTTGTAAGTCATTGCATGTGCCATTCGCCAATAGCGCTTGAAAAGTGCGGCGAAAGCCCTTTCGTCGCCGAGCCGGATGGCCTCCAGCAGTTCCTGGTCGGTGTAGGTAGTGAAAGGCAAGTGAATTTCTACTTGGGGTTCTTTAACAATTTTATGCTAACGTGTGAAAAAAAGCAAGCATCGATTGCGGATTCAATCTACTGAGAAAAATCATAATTTTTTTTCGAAGGGAGGTTAGGAAAAAAGTTGGTTCTCCCTGTCTTCACTTGTATAGACGCCGGAATCGGAACAGTAGGGTGACACCGTCGCAAACGACGGGACGAGGTTTTTTTTGTCATTTCCCATTTCACGGTGACTCGTACGTCAACGCATTCTATGAAAAGAAAAGACTTGCTCCGAACGCTGCAGAAGTATCGTCAAAACAAGGCGACGCCCGAGGAGCGATCACTGATCGATCAGTTATATGAGTCGATGGACAGACATGACAACCCCTCGGTACCTGCAGAAGAAGTGAAGGAGTTGGAGGAAAAATACTGGGCAGCAATTTCAGCCGCGGTTCGAAAGTCGAACATAACGCGTGGACGCAGTCGTGCCCTTGTCACCTGGTCCAGCGTGGGAATTGCCGCAAGCCTGCTGGCAGGTGTAGCACTTTATTTTCTTGGAGGCGACCGGACATTTGACGATGAGTGGCCGTCAGTTCAGACACTAGCGCACGCTGCCGAAGAGGTTAGGATACTGGCAAATGATGCTACCGATGCGAAGCTGTTTGTGCTGGAGGACGGAACCCATGTTACCCTCGAACCGGGAAGCCGCCTGAACGTCTCGGCAGAATTTGCTGTCAGTGCCCGGGAAGTGCATCTTGAGGGTGAAGCGTATTTCGAGGTGACTCGGGATACGCTCCGACCTTTCCTCGTACATGCCAGTGGCGTGACTGCCAGGGTACTTGGGACGAGCTTTCGTGTGAAGGCATTTCGTGAAGACAAAGATGTAATGGTCGCTGTAAGCGAGGGAAGGGTGAAGGTGTATACCGACTCGAATGGAAGGGGTGATTCGGAAACCGACAGGAATCTGATTCTCACGCCGAATCAGAAGATCGTCTATGACCGTGAGACGGAAAAGATCCTGCGGGGCATTGTTGATAATCCAAAGGTCGTGTTGCCGGCACAGGAGCTTAAGCGTATGCGATTCGAAGAACGACCGGTGCCGGAGATCCTCGAGGCGTTATCCCGCCTTTATGGCGTGGAGATTACGTTCGATGAAGAAACCTTATCCACTTGTTCTCTTACCACATCTATTACTGAGGGAGACCTGTATGGCAGACTTGACGTCATTTGCAACGCCATCAATGCAACCTACGATGTGCATGAAAATACAATTGAAGTACAAGGGAAAGGATGTAGCGTTGAATAAACCACAACAAACAAAAACTGTACGCCTATGAAAAACTCTACGTAACCTGAAAAAGAAACCGGTGATGTTGGCAGCACCACCGGTCGTGACATCATCGCCCCGACGGGTCGGGGCATTTCAGTCTGATTTTTTGCTCTAGCAAACAAAAAACCAATTAAAAGTATGAATAAATCTAAACCTATTCAAGGTGTTTTACTGGCCATTATGAGGGTAACACTGACTCAATCGCTTCTGATGGTCCTTTTCACCTCGCTGGTGTCCGCGGCCCCGGTGGAATCACGAGGCCAGGGGATACTCGATAGAACGGTGTCGATTGATGTGGAGGACGAGGAAATCAAATCAGTACTCCTGGAAATCGAAAGACAGACGTCCGTCGCATTCACATACAGGCCACGGTTGATCAAGGCTTCCCGGAAGGTCTCATTGCACGTGGAGAATATGAAGATAGGGGAGGTACTCGAACAACTCCTGGACCCTGATATTTCACTACTTGTGATCAATGAATCGGAGGAAATTGTGTTGCGATCAAGCCCGAATGCAGGAGGCGGACCGATCGTTGTAGCAAATTCTATTATCGTTAACGGGGTGGTACGCGACGAGGGAGGCCAGCCTTTACCTGGCGTGAACATTACAATTAAGGGTACAACAAAGGGAACCGTTACCGATTCGAATGGCGGGTATATAGTCGAAGTCCCTTCCCCGGAGACTATCCTCGTATTCAGTTTTGTTGGGTATACATCTCAGGAGATCACCGTAGGTGCTCAGACCTCTATCGACGTTGTAATGTTTCCGGATGTGACTTCATTAAGTGAGGTTGTGGTTGTGGGATATGGTGAACAGAAAAAGGAGAACCTGACGGGATCTGTGGTGGCTGTTAATGGCGAAGATATTATCAAACGACAAGTTGGCCAGACGTCCATGACCCTTCAGGGCATTGCACCTGGTGTTACCGTAGTTCAGCGATCGGGTCAGCCCGGAAAAGACGGCGGGGCCATTCGCATTCGTGGAATCGGCACTCTGGGTGATTCCAATCCGCTGGTCCTTGTGGACAATGTTGAGATGAACATCAACAATATAGATCCCAATATCATCGAAAGCATTTCCATACTGAAGGACGCAGCCTCAGCTGCCATTTACGGATCCCGTGCGGCCAACGGTGTGATCCTGATCACTACCAAACGCGCGAAGCAGGAAGGATACTCCCTTTCCTATTCGGGATATACCGGCTTTCAGCAGCCGACGGATCTGAGGGATATGGTTAATGCGCGCGACCACATGGCGTTGTTAAATGTAGCGTACGTGAATGCCGGCAGAACGCCGGTCTTCCCGGAAGACCTGGTGAACAACTATGATGAACTGAGCAAGAACGATCCGGTAAACTATCCCGATGTCGACTGGCAGGATCGCGTATACACGGACAACGGTTTTACCCAAAGCCACTTCCTCAATCTGACCGGCGGCAATGAAAACATAAAGATTATGGCCGGTTTGGGCTATTTCAGTCAACGAGGGCTCATCGAGAACACAAACTTCGAGCGATTCTCGATTCGAGTGAATTCCGACATCAGACTCAGTGAACGGCTTTCTTCCCGGGTGGATATCTTTCTTCGCCAGATGGAAGCAAATGAGCCAGACATCGGCCTGCAAGGGGATTACAGCCTCATATACTGGCTGAATCGAATGCCGGCGACACAGCCTATACTTTATCCCAATGGACAGTATGGCATTGGATGGGAAGGCGACAATCCCTATGCCATGGCGCGATCCGGATACCAGCGTGTGCTGACGCCTTCAGTGATGATGAACCTGGGATTGAACTACGAGATTCTCAAGGGACTGAAGTTGGATTTCAACTACGCGCCTCATTTCTGGGAGGAGCACTCAAAGGTCTTTCATCCGGCGATAACTACATATCATGCCGACGGTCGGGTGGCCTACACAAAGCCACAAATCACGTCCCTGAGCCAGAGAAATGATCGCAACGTAGCGCACAACCTGCGGGCTACGCTTCATCTGGCAAAGTCGTTCGATGCTCACAATGTCGGTGTGCTTGCAGGATTTCAGCAGGAAAATTTTTCGAACCGCTGGTTTTCCGGATACCGTGAGAATTTTATTCTGCCAGCCTACGACGTTCTGGATGCCGGTAGTCAGGAGAATCAAAGGTCGAAAGGCTCGGGATCAGATTGGGCCTTGCGGTCCTTCTTCGGCCGTGTGAACTATAACTTTTCGGGCAAGTATCTTTTTGAAGCGAACCTGCGCTATGATGGCTCGTCACGATTTGCGAGCGGAAACAAGTGGGGACTGTTCCCTTCCTTTTCTGCTGGATGGCGCGTATCCGACGAAGCATTTTGGTCGCCGCTCCAGTCGTGGATGGATGACTTCAAGATTCGTGCCTCCTGGGGCAGGCTTGGCAACCAGAACATCGGAACGTATCCGTTTGACTCATTCGTGACACTGAACGTTCCGTTTGTGTTCAATGGTACTATCGCCAATGGTGCTGCGCTCACGGACATGGCTAATAGCGACATCACCTGGGAAACGACGGAGATGCTCAATTTCGGAATTGACGCCAACTTCTTCAGAAAATTATCGGTGACTTTCGATTACTACATCCGCAATACCAATGGGATACTGTTACAACTGGATGTTCCCAAATATCTCGGGTTGGCAGCGCCCTATCAAAATGCTGGTGAAGTAGAGAACAAGGGATGGGACCTCGGCCTTAATTACAGAAACTCCAAGGGCGAATTTTCATACGACATAGGATTTGTCCTTTCGGATGTGAAGAACAAGGTGCTTGATCTGAAGGGCATTACGTTTACCGGGCTACTGGTAAACAACGAAGGGCATCCGATGAACTCAATATATGCCCTGGAAGCCGACGGATTCTTTGCTAATGAGGACGAGGTTGCCGCACATGCTCAGCAGTACGGCAACTACGGCCCCGGTGACATCCGATATGTAGATCAGCTCACGGTCGATACGAACGGTGACGGTGTTCCCGACGCAGCGGACGGCATAATCAATGACGACGACCGAAAGATCGTAGGAAATACCATTCCACGATTTACTTTTGGTGTGAACGCCAGTGTTTCCTGGCGGGCATTTGATCTTAGCGTCCTGCTGCAAGGCGTTGGCAAGGCCGACGGCTACCTGTATGCGCAATCCGTGATGCCCTTCTTCCTGGGCGGTACTGCTCAGGAGGCACATAAGGATTACTGGACACCGGAAAATCCCAATGCGACATTCCCCCGGCTTGTATTCAACGAGCCCAACAATGAAAAGAACTCGACCTTCTGGATGAAGAACTCGGCGTACATGAGACTAAAGAATCTGCAGATCGGCTATCGGTTGCCCCCCGCGACGCTTGAAAAAGTGGGTATACGCTCTGCCCGTCTCTACCTGAGTGGACAAAACCTCTTCACCATGGATGATTTCTGGGATGGATTTGATGTAGAAGCACCGGTGGGTAATGGCTCATACTATCCGCAGGTGAAAGTCTTCACCCTGGGCGTCGATGTCAGCTTTTAAAATAGTGATTCCTATGAGAAAACTAATTAATAAAACGATATATACGGTCGTGTTCGCATCAATTGCTATTGCTTGCGACGATGGCCTTGACAAGTTCCCCGTTGACAAGCCTTCAAGCTCCACGTTCCTACAGACGGAACGAGAGTTGGAAATGGCGGTGGTAGGCGCTTACGCAAACTTGTGGAGCGGCTTCAATTATGAAATGACGATTGAAACGATCCTCGACGTGACAACTGACATTGGTTGGGAGCGGGCGGATGCCCCCTGGCAGGAACTCGGCAATGGCAAGGTGGATCCCAACAACACCATTAGTAGAGCCATCTGGACGAATTGCTACACAGGCATTCAGCGCTGTAATACGGTACTCGCAAATGTGTCGCGGATAGAAAACATCACCGACCAGGCCAAAGTCGACCGTAACGTTGCCGAAGCAAGATTCCTGAGGGCGTACTGGTATCACCACCTCGTTGGGCTGTATGGCGACGTACCCCTGGTGACCGTGCCCCTCGCTCTAACAGAATCCAAACTTCCCCGGACATCGAAAGCGCAGGTCTACGACTTCATCCTCTCTGAACTGGACGCAGCAGCCTCAGCCTTGCCCGAGAAGTATACTGCGGCTGCTGACATAGGACGCGCTACAAGGGGCGCCGCCCTCGCTCTGAAATCGCGCGTGGCGCTTTATGCCGGAAAGCCCGACATCGCCATTGATGCTGCCCAGGCCGTGATGAGTTCCGGCGTGTATGACCTGGACCCTGATTATGAAGGCCTTTTTATAAAGAGTAAACAAATTGGGTCAAAGGAGATCATTTTCGGTATCTCGTACCTTGCCGGCTTGCGCACCCATAGGATCCCACAAGGGGTAAATACGCGCAACGGCCGGGGATTTAGTTCTAAGATTCCTACACAAGCGCTTGTCGACTCGTACCTCTGCCTCGATGGTCTGCCGATAGACGAGTCACCGTTATACGATCCGCAAAAGCCGTTCGAAAACAGGGACCCGCGTCTGCATTATACCTGCGTTGTACCCGGTTCGATATTTGACGGCTTTCAGTTTGAAACGCATCGCGACAGCGTCGAATGCTGGAATTACAATCTCACACCACCTGCTCGCGTGCCCAACCAGGATGCGCTCAATCCGTTTGCATCGTTTTCGGGGTATTGCTGGAGAAAGTACGCTAACATGGAGAATCCGGATTACCTGACACGGTCAGAGACAGCAATTGTGGTGCTACGGTTTGCAGAAATCCTTCTTAACTACGCCGAGGCGAAGATCGAATCCAATGAATTGGATCAGTCTGTGTACGATGCATTGAACGCTGTCCGCGATCGGGTAGGAATGCCTGTGATAGATGCTGGCAAGACGCAGGAAGAACTCCGATCCATCATAAGGGTCGAGCGAAAGAGCGAACTTGCCTTTGAGGGGACCCGGCTATACGACATCCGGCGTTGGGGTATCGCCGAAGAGGTCATGACCGGAGAGTTGTTGGGCCGGATTCCTCGGGGCCTCCTTGCCACTGCGCCTGAGATTGACGAGAACGGAACACCCGGCTACGACAATGTTCCCAATCGCAGCGAAATGCGCGTCCTCGAAGTGAGAATTTTTGATGCTGGTAAGAATTACTATTGGCCTATTCCTCAGATTGAATTGGAGGTCAACGATCAAATAACGCAGAATCCAGGTTACTGAACTACAGAAACGCCTAAGTGTGGTGGCGCCAGGTTCCCATAGACTGAATCCTGTTTAGACGACAGCCAGCCACTTGCCCCGGACGTTTGACGTCCGGGGCTTCAACGAAAAGGATAACAGCAAATCATGAATATCAAAATCATTCTTCGTGCAGTTGTCCTCGTTGCAGCGTTTTGTATAGTGTCGGGTTGTCGCGATAGCGGCTTGAATGCTTCTTATGATGTTGTCGTCTACGGAGGAACACCTGCTGGCATTATGGCCTCCATCCAACTCGCCCGCGAAGGGAAGTCGGTCGCTCTGGTGGAGCCCTCATGTCATATAGGTGGTATTATCGTGAATGGCCTCGGCGGTACTGACATCGACAATCACCGTGAGTTTCGAAATAGTCCCGCGGTAGGCGGACTCGCCCTGGAGTTTTACCAAAGGATTGCACAAGAATACGGCCGGCTGGAAGAATTTGAACGGAGCCGGAACTCCGGCGGTAAGGATCCGATGTTGTGGAGATTCGAACCGCATGTTGCTGAAGAGGTTATCGGACAATTCCTGGCAGAGTACCCTATTTCCATATTTCTGGATTCACCGTTGAGTGAGTCGCAGGATGCTGTAAGAAAAATGGGACCTGTGATCCAATCGATAAGGACTGTCGGTGGGACTGTGTTGCAGGGAAAGGTCTTTATCGATGCCAGTTTGGAAGGGGACCTGCTGGCCGCCGCCGGAGTTTCGGTCACCTGGGGCCGGGAAGGGAATGACGTATACGGTGAAACAAAGAATGGCATACGAGGAGAAACAACGCACGCGCAGTTTGCTGTGAAAGTAGACCCCTATGTAATTCCGGGAGATCCATCCAGCGGTCTGATCGCAACAGTTCAGGATGATTCACTTGGTACACCGGGGGCGGGCGACAAAGCCATTCAGGCGTATTGTTTCCGTATGTGCCTTACCGAGAATCCGGACAATCGCATTCCGTTTACCCGCCCTGAGCACTACGATCGTTCACAGTATGAAATATACCTCAGGTACCTCAGGGCAGGCGGAAAGTTATACGTGCCTCGGGTAAGCATCCCCAATGGCAAAACCGACCTGGGCGCATGGCACGATCTCTCGCACAACCTGTACGGCATGAATCACGAGTATCCCAACGGCGACTATGCAATCCGACAGGCAGTTTATGACCGACACAGGCAATTCACGCAAGGGCTATTCTACTTCCTGGCAAACGATACTGAGGTGGGACAACTTGATTCTTCTCTCCAGAATACGTGGAAGCGGTGGGGTCTCTGCAGAGACGAGTTCGTAGACAACGACGGATGGCCACGTCAGCTTTATATTCGTGATGCCCGTCGTATGGTATCCAACTATGTCATTACTGAGCATCATACCCTGAGGGATAACCCGGTAACGGTAAAGGATCCGGTGGCTGTAGCTTATTGGCCACCTGACCTCCACTCGGCGCGAAGAATCGTGAAGGATGGGTATGCTTACAATGAGGGGTTCGTGTTCGGTGGTGACTCGTGGCGGCCATTTGGAATATCGTACCGGTCGCTTGTACCTAGAAGGGAAGAATGCAGCAACATCCTCACGCCAACCTGCCTATCGTCGAGCCACGTGGCGTATGGCGCCATTCGAATCGAATTCACCTACATGGCGCTCGGCCAGGCCTGCGGCATGGCGTCGGCTTGGGTAGTAGATAATGCCCGCGCTGTTCAGGAGGTGGACTACAAAAAGCTCCGTGAAAAGTTACTTGAGGCCGGACAGGTTGTCGATGCGTCCGCCGTGGGAATGCCTGGTTTGTAAGGACTCGAGCGTTCTGGATGCCCGCCCGAAAAAATAGACGGAAATGACACCGAAGGCTTGAACTCAACTGTGTCGGATCAAACTCAACAATCCGGGGGTTGCCCTGGAGATTATTCCTGCTCCGGTAAAGGTCCTTTTCGTTGAGGAAGAAATATGGTGTCACCTTTTTCCAAGGATATGCTAAGCAAGGTGATAAGGAAAGCGGTTGCGGGCAAAACGGATGTTGTGGTTGCTGAGGCATGAGGAGGAACGATGGACGCGGGCGACTGGGACAGAAAGATACAGCACTTGGCTGCCCAAGAAACTTTCTTGAACTTGTCGAGCTTTTATCCCGAGTACTTTAAAGACATCTGTTTGTTTATCCCCAGAATCAGGAAATGACTTGCCTAGGACTCAAGGCATCCCGGTCAACCTGCTCCAATTGGAATTACGGTATTCGGACCGACTGAAGTGCAATTCATGGCAGGAACCTACCTTCAGGAAACGCTTGACTAAGAATGTACGCCTGAAGTGTTGAAATAGCCTTCATCAGAGGGGTATT
>JAJJPK010000094.1:0-19098 GCA_032907565.1 Cyclobacteriaceae bacterium
CGCTCGCGCAATGCCTTCAGCAGGTAGGCTGACTTTTCTGCGTTGCTCTCGATCAGTGAATCATAGATTGCTTTGAAGTCTTTCTCCGAAAGCTGCTTGATGATATTCTTCAGTTTAGCCATTAGCCGGGGTGTGCATTTTCGCCGGAAAATTTACAAAAATTATTCGTGCTTGCAATAAGCGCCTGATTCGGTACACGCGTTCAATATACTGCTTTTGCACGCACCGCCGACGTTGTCGGCCCAAAGTTGTAGTTTTACAGTGCAGTCGTTATGATTGATATCAGGCTACTTGTCGTCACCTTTTTCCTCGCCGCGCACACGGGTTGGTGTCAGCCGGCAGCCGCCCACCGTGCACTGCGTGCTATAGATGATGAACGCTGGGAAAAGAGCAGGACTGCCCTCGACAAGGCGTGGCAGAAGGATAGTACGGCCGTAATGACGCTGTACGCGCTCTCCCGTTACTATTTTCATCCCGGGAATCCGGCCTACGACCTGGATGCTGCACACGGGTTTGTCATAAGAGCACGGGCCGCACCAGCCGTACGACGCGGACCGGACAGCCTGACGCTCGAGCGGTTTCATCTTGCGATCGACAGCGCGGCATTTTCCCGTGCCCGCACATTGCACGCGAGTGACGCTTACCGGTTTTTTCTTGATCGCTATGGACATGCCGCGCAGCGCGATTCAGCACGACTGCTGTTGCATCAAGTGGCCTGGAACGACGCCGTCGGCATCGACACGCCGGAGGCTTTCGAACAATACCTCGAAGAATTTCCTGAGTCGGCCTATGCTGAACGAGCACGTGCGCGTCGCGAAGAGTTGCTCTTCAAGACACGCACCAAAGATCAGCGGCTCGAAAGCTTCGAAGCGTTTCTCATGGAATACCCGGAGTCGCCTTACCGCCACATCGTAGAGGAGCAAATCCTCGAAATCTTCACTGCCGACGGCAGCGCTGCGAAATACGCTGCGTTTCTCGCGAGATATCCTTCAGGTCCTGCGGCGCGCAAGGCTGCTGACATTCTGTATCATCTTACTCTTGAGACTGGCGCATTCCTGGAGCGCCCCTTCTCCTTCGCTGCCGATTCCCTCAGGCGTATCGCTGACCTCAACGCCGCTGTGCTCGTCCCTTTCATAAGTGATAAGCGGTTTGGTTTCATGGATACTTCGGGACAGGAAATTGTCGCCGCCGAAGCTCCATCCCTTCACGACGAATACCGCTGCGGTGGCATACGCGAGGATGTACTCGTTCACAACAACAAGGTGATGGCGCGCGACGGAAGCGTACTCTTCCGCGGACCCGTATCTGAGCTGCACGACATGGGCTTTGGCTTCATAGGAATCGAAACATCGGGATGTTACCGCGTTCTCCACAAGAGCGGGTTTGGTGTTGGCAACAACTGCCTTCAGGATGCAACAATTCTTGAAGGACGTTTCGTCGCCCTGGCCGATGCTAGTCACTGGTCGATCTTCACGCTCACCGGCAGAGAACTTACTTCCGGATGGGATGCGGTGAAATCGACGGGCTCTGCCATCGCGCTTCAGAAGGACGACCGTTGGCACCTTGTGAGCTTTTCGCAATTGGGTCGTGTAGCTGACATGCACCCGCTGAATAACCTCGAGGCGTACGATGATATCAGCGTGTGGCCCGGCGATCGCGTATGGGTCAAACGCGGTGACCATGAGGCTGTGCTGGATGAGAACCTGCAAACGGAGATACCATTTGGTACGCACCATTTATACCCGGAAGTGTTTGGTGCACGATGTGTGACAGACCAGGGTACAAGCGTGTTCGTTGGAACACGTCAATCCACCTCCTTCGAAGAAGTTATTGTACAGGCTGGACGGATCGCGGTGCGACGCGCGGGAAAGTGGCACCTGTATGATCACCGCACCGACTCGTGCAGTGCGCAGTATGACAGCATTTCCTTTGTCGGTATTTTTGCAGCCGGACACCGCGGCGATACAACGCGAATTTTTTTCGACGAGAGCAACGTGCGCGACTTTGTGAAAACACCTCTTCAGTTCGTCTCCGGCCGACACGGCAGCGCCTATTTGCAAGCGGGTAATAACAAACTTTCGCTCTTTGATCGCTTCGGTAACCTGATGTTTGAAGGAACCTACGATGGCATTCAGCATGCTGGAGGAGACTATTTTATCGTGAACCGAAGGGAAAAGAAAGGCGTCGTATCGCGCGATGGCAAACCGCTCTTGCCAGTCGTCTATGATGCGATCGGCGATGTCGACGGCGACCGCATTCCGCTGCTGCGCAACATGAACTTCGGAATGTATAGCATAGCCACCGGAAGGGAGATCCGCCCGTCTTACGAAAAGAATATCATCCCTTATAATAACGACCTGTTAATCGCCTGGCGCAGGGGCAAGTGCGGCATCATTGATTTCAATAACAGCGTTCGTATCCCGTTCAGATACGACGCATTCAGGTTTTGGAACGACACGGCGGCATGGGCTCGTGAGGGCGACGTCTGGAAGATCATTGAACTGAACAAGGGCGTTGCGCAGATAGAGTCCATACCCGAGTTTCGAATCGTCAGCGAGACGGACCAGGAAATCATTGTGATCGCCCGAAGGGACGCAGTCTTCGGTGTGTTAAGCAGCACACGAGGCGTGGTGATCCCTCTTGAGTATACGGAAATTATGAACGTCGGCACGGCCGAATCGCCCCTGTTCTTCGCCGAAAAGCACGTCCGGGAAGCTGACCTGTCTGTAGTCATTTACTACGATGCTCACGGTAACGCTGTGCGGCACCAGGCACTCGAAGCAGACGAGTTCGATCAGTTATCGTGTGATCAATAGTCAGGAACCATTCCCCGCGGCCCTGGCATCGCCAGCGGAGCCCAACGCTGAATACCGATTGTCCTCTCATGGCACCTGGTGGTCCTCCCAAATGGCCACATAATTAACCCCGATTCCGTGCTTTTGGCGCACGGAATGTTAATATTGTAAAAAAATACGGCTATGATACGGATAGGATTCAGTGTACTTTTTTGCATTCTGATATTTGCGGCCCATGCCCAGGATGGGGTGAAAAAACCGAAGCTTGTGGTGGGGATTGTGGTGGACCAGATGCGTCGCGAATATCTCGACCGGTTCTACGACCGGTTTGGCGACGGAGGCTTCCGCCGCATGTTGCAGGAAGGTTTCGATGTTAGAAATGGTCACTACAATTACTTCCCAACGGTAACAGGTCCCGGACACGCTTCCGTATACACGGGCACCACGCCTGCGGTACATGGCATCATCGGCAACAGCTGGTATGACCGGCAGACCAAAAAGTCAGTGAACTGTGTTGAAGATGCCGCCTGGAAGCCTGTGGGTAACCCCGATGGCAACGGCGACGTATCGCCCTCGCGCATGCTCTCCACCACCATCACGGACGAGCTCAAACTGGCGACACAAAAGCGTGCAAAGGTAATCGGCGTTTCCTTTAAGGATCGAGGAGCTGTACTGCCTGCTGGTCACATGGCAGACGGTGCATTCTGGTACGACGGCAAGACCGGCACTTTTATCAGCAGCACATACTACGTTTCTGAACTCCCCACGTGGGTACAGAATTTCAACAAGCAGGGCCTGGCTGACAAATATCTCAACCAGGAATGGAAGACCCTTTATCCTATCGAGCAATATGTCGCCAGCGGTAAAGACGACTCCCCGTATGAGAGCGTGTTCCGCGGCAAGACGTCGTCTACCTTCCCCTATGATCTGAAATCACTTCGGAAGCAGAATGGAGACTTTGGTATGATCGTGTCGACACCGTTTGGCAACGACCTGCTTACCGAATTTGCCAAGGCTGCGCTGACCGGTGAGAAAATGGGACAGGGAAGCGAGACCGACTTCCTTACGATCTCCTATTCGACTCCGGATGCTATTGGCCACCAACTTGGACCCAATGCCGTAGAAGTGGAGGACATGTACCTGAGGTTAGACCGTAACCTTGCCGATTTGCTTTCGTTCCTCGACCGGCACGTGGGCAACGGCAACTACGTCGTGTTCATTACTGCCGATCACGGTGTGAGCAACGTGGCACAGGAACTGACCGACAACAGGATACCCTCGGGATACTTCAGCACATCGCAGATGCGTGAGGGACTTAAGAAATACCTGGCGCAATATTTCCCGGACAAAGACCTGATCGAAGCGGTCAGCGGCAACCAGATCTTTTTCAATAACGACTTATTTGAAACGAACCCTCGCAATTCCGGAATTGATTTTCTTATTGCCTCGGAACTGATCTCGCGGTATCTCATGACGCTCGACGGCGTGGCGAACGTGTATACGGAAAGTGTACTGCGTAATGCCCGCTTTGACGAGGGGGGCGTCAAGGGAATGGTAGTTCGCGGCCATCATCCGCGGCGCGGGGGCGACATCGTCTACGTGCTCGAACAAGGGTGGTACGCGTCGGACAGCAAGGTAGGTTCAACCCACGGGTCGCCGTACACTTACGATACACATGTCCCGATACTCTTTTACGGTGGCGGCATCAAGAAGGGATCGACGGTGCGCTATCACACTGTAACCGACATTGCCCCGACACTGGCGATGATCCTTCGCGTGAAGTTTCCGAGTGGCTGTACAGGCCAGCCCATAGCGGAGTTATTCGAATAGCTGCTACTGCAGTTGCTGTGCGACAATTTTGAGGCCTTCGGCAAAGTTGTGAGGTTGGTAGCCCAATTCCCGTCTTGCTTTCTCTATGATGAAGCCGGTTCTTGGCGGGCGGCGTGCGGCCTGTCGCAGCGCTTCGGAGTCGACAGGGCGGATCAATGACGCATCCAGTTGAAAGTGTTCCGCGGTGCGCAACGCCATCTGATAGGGGGATAGTAAGTCGTCGCCCGATACATGATAGATGCCCGTTGCACGCAGGGATGCCGCACTCCAGCACCCCACGGCCAGATCTTCCGCAAGGGTGGGTGTCCGCCATTGGTCGTTGACGACCCGAATGACTTTTCCTTGTTCGAGGCTCTGCTTAACCCATAAGACGATATTTGTGCGCACCTGATCGTGTGTGACGCCATACACGAGGGCGGTACGCACAATGCTATAGGGCAATCCCGAAGCTGCAACGATCTGCTCACCGGCCAGCTTGGAACGACCGTAAAAATTTGCCGGCGCAGGTGCGTCGTTTTCGTCCAGCGGACCATACGCTCCGCTGAAGATGAAGTCTGTGGAGAGGTACATGAAATAACAGGGGAAACCAGAGCAGGCCCTTGTCAGATGCCGCACCGCCTCTACGTTCACATACCAGCATGCGTCCTGGTTCAATTCGCATTCATCCACTTGGGTCATGGCGGCCGTGTGAATCACCACCTGCGGGCGGAGGCTTTGTAAAAAGTGAGTAACGTCGTTGGCTTTCGTAATGTCAAGCCGGGCGTACGAAGCCCGGTACGGCAGTTGGACACCAGATCTGGTCGTTCCGATCAGGTCAACATCCGCTTGATGCTGGAGCAGGTTGAGCAATTTCTGTCCAAGAAGACCGTTCGCACCTGTTACCAGGACTCTTGTTGTTTGACGTTTAGCGGTGACGATGGCTACATATTTTCCGGATACCGGTAACCGTACAGCTTTTCAATCTTCTTTTTGGGCATCAGCTCGACGGTTACTTTCATATGAATATTTTCTATTGGGCGGTTATTTTGATCAGTAGGTTGTTCCGCGATCCAGTCGACGACTTCCAGTCCCTTGATGACCTTGCCAAAAACGGTGTACTCACCGTCGAGGTGTGGAGCGCCGCCCACCGTTGTATAGATTTCCAGCCGACGGGGGTCGATGGGTTTGTCAAGTTGAAGTCCAGTCTCGGCCTGAATGCGAGGCTTGAGGCTTAGCACTTTCTTCATGTAGCCGTCCATATCGCCCATTTGGTACAGGCGCGAGAGTGTATCGAACAGCGGTTGATTTTCGGGTTTGATGAGAATCTGCTGCAAGCCTTTGTTGAGCTGATCCTGATCCGTAGTAAGTTCATCACTTGTGAAGACGCGTCCTTGTACAATATAGAACTGGCTTCCGCTTGACGCTTTGGACGCATTGATGTCGTTGCCGAGCCGCGCGGCCGACAACACGCCCCGCTCGTGGATGAAACGCGAGTCGATCTCAGCGGGTACGGTGTAGCCGGGCCCACCGTTGCCCAGTTTTTCGCCAGGCTTTGATCGCTTCGAGTCGGGGTCACCGCCCTGAATCATGAATCCTTCAATGACCCGGTGAAACAACAGGCTGTCAAAGAAGTGTTCCTCCGCCAGCTTGATAAAATTCTTCTTATGCTGCGGTGTTTCGTCGAACAGCAGCGCGACCATGTCACCGTACTTGGTGTGAATGGTGACCACGTAGTCTTTGTTCTGCGCGCATCCCGACACGGCGCTGCACAGTGCCAGGATGGCAGCAAGTACAAACCTGTTCATAAGAATCGGTTTTCGGGTGGGACTGAAATCGGGCCTACAAGTTAAGCAGGTCAGAGATTATTCCGAATTTCTTCGAGTATTTCTTTTCCCCCCTGCGAGAGGACTTCGGCGGCAACTGCCTGGCCGAGCTCTTTCCCGTCAGAAAGTGGCGTTGAACGCTTCACTTTTACGACTCTTTTCCCATCGAGGGAAATGATCCCGGCCTTCAGGGTGACGTGTTCGCCATCCGCCCGGGCATATCCAAATGCAGGTATGCTACAGCCGCCTTCAATTCCCTTGAGAAAAGCGCGCTCCGTGCGCACACAGATCTCTGTAGTTGCGTCGTTCACCCATTGTGCAACGGCCGCCTTCTTTGCAAAGTCCAGCTTTTTGTGGCATTCGACCGCTATAGAACCTTGGCCGACTGCGGGGACAAAGTAACTTGTACCGATCTCTTCGACAATGTATTCTTCATACCCGGAGCGGCGCACGCCCGCGTAGGCAAGAACCAGTGCATCAAAATTGCCATCCTTCATTTTTTCCAACCGGGTCTGCAAATTTCCCCGTGCCGGAACAATGCTGACGTGGGGATAGAAATGGCGGAGAAAAGCCACGCGTCGGGTGGACGAAGTGCCGACAACGGGAGATCCGGATTGGAGGCTGAACGAGGGGTTGAGGCTAATGATAACGTCGTTCGGTTTTTCGCGTTGAGTAAACGCGACGATTTCCAGGTCGTCAGGAAGTGTCGATGAAAGATCCTTTGCGCTGTGCACGGCAATGTCGATCGAACCATCGAACAATCCTTGCTCAATTTCCTCTGTGAAAACCCCCTTGCTTCCGATCTTCGATATGGCCACGTCGAGCAGGGTGTCGCCGCGCGTAGTGATGGGAATGATCTCAGTGGCATAGCCGGAAGCCTGGATAAGGCTGGCTACGTGTTCCGCTTGCCACATGGCAAGCTTGCTTCCCCGTGTGCCTATTCGAATGATCCGGTCTTTTGCCGTCTTGCTGCTCATAGTATTACCTGCCAAACCCTTTCCTATTCCACGTTAACAAAATGACATGCTTCAGACGGTCGTCGCCGCACGACCTTGCCGTAAGGCACCTGAAATCCCCAGCGACAAGTCGAGAAAGATCATCTTGGCGCTGCCGTTCCTTTCCAGGTGCAGCAGCCCGTCGTTGATCAGATCGTATGCCTTTTGCACGACCTTCAGATTCGAAATTGGTGCGAAGCGCCGTACGAATTCAAGATGTGCGGGTTGCGCCCGCTGGATGTCGTGTGCACCGTAGAGTTCCAACAGCGTCTCACGCATCATGCTCATGGAAAAAGAAAGTCGGTTGCGTTGCCTCACCTTATCGAGTCCATGAAACGCCTCTGCCGCTAATACAAGTGTGGCGACATCTCCGTTCGCGCACGCTTCGATCCAGCTTATGAATTCGTCGAAATGGTCTTCGTCGTCGCCTTCACTGAGGCGAATGGCCTGTGCCAGGTTTCCGTCGGCCAGCAAAGCGAGTCGTTTCGCTGCAGCGTCGTCGACATTGTGATGTGCCTTAAGATAGTCGACGATCACAGCGTCATCCAGCAGGGGTACCGGTAGGATCTGCGTGCGCGAGAGGATCGTGGGCAACAGCTGGTCCGCCGCGTAGGAAACCAGGATGAAGTATGTACGAGGGGGTGGTTCTTCCAATATCTTCAGAATACCGTTCGCTGCTGAATCGTGAAGAAGCTCCGGCTGCCACAAGATCATGACCTTGTACCGGCTCTCGAACGGTTTCAGCGCCAGCGTTTTTACAATATGCCTGCTTTCGCTTTTGGGAATGATAAGGCTCTTTTTGTCTTCACCGGCCGAAACGACCATGGCCCAATCGTTAGGCACGCCAAAGGGCGATTCCACCAGGAACGACCGCCATTGTTTGAGGATCGTGTTGCGCTGGTCGTCATCTACTTCCTTTTCTGTCTTGATCAGCGGTACGACGAAATACGTGTCGGGGTGGATGTATTTCAAACTCTTCACGCAGGCAGGACAAACGCCACAGGCATCGTCACCGCGCTGCTCGCAATGGATGTAGGCGGCTGTGGCGAGCGCGAGGGGCAAGGCCAGGGAACCTTCGGCACCGGCAAACAATTGCGCATGGGCGAGATGGTCGTTGCGGATGGCGTCGACGAGAATGCGGGACGTATCGTGAAGGCCGGGAATCTGTGAAAATCTCATTGCAGGATCAGGTGAGATGTGTTGCAGGTGATTCCCACGTGCGCTGAGACGCCGTTTGTTCGAAAATACGTGTCAGCAGTTCAATATCAGTATCCTGCGGTTGCATGTTCCTCCGCCCCATAACCCGCTTCATCGTTTCAATCGCTTTTTCAATTTTGTACGTTGTCAACTGGTGAGTACCTCCCCACGAAAAGGAGGGAATATAGTTACGTACAAAGCCTTCTCCAAATACATTGGCGAACACATCCACGACGGTGCCCGTGTTGAACATGGAATTGATGCCGCACTTGCTGTGATCCCCCATCATGAGCCCGCAGAACTGAAGGCCAGTGTCCTGGAATTCTCCCCTGGCATGACTCCACACTTTCACTGTCTCATAGTTGTTCTTCAAATTCGAGGTGTTCGAGTCGGCCCCGATATTACACCATTCTCCGATCACGGAACAGCCGAGGTATCCGTCGTGCGACTTGTTGCTGTGACCGTAAATGACCGCTGCAGCAACTTCGCCGCCCACCTTGCAGTCGGGCCCGATGGTGGTGTCGCCTCGGATCTTGGCGCCGACGTTTACTTCGGAGCCTTCGCAGATGGCAAAGGCGCCGCGAATGATCGCGCCTTCGTTGATAGTCGTGTTGCGGCCAAGGTAAACAGGGCCTCGTTCGGCGTTGATGATGGCCGCCCTCACCGTCACGCCTTCTTCTACGAAGAGGTTTTCCACGCCGTAAATGGCGGTGTGCGGATCGTCGATCGTATGCGAAATGCGGCCCTTGGTAACTATGGGTATATCAGCACGTATTTGGCCTGCGTTCTCCTCGAATATCTTCCAGGGCTTGCTAATAAGCACGAAAGGGTTGCCATACGACACCGTTCGCGCGGCCGGAAGTACAGGCCATGTGGGATTCTCCGTTCTGGAGGCAAGAATGGTATCGCCAGCCATCAGCGTTACTTCCGGTTCGAGGTGGCAGATGGCGCGCAACAAATCATCGTCGGGGCAAAGCGCCCCGTTGATGAGCAGGTTATCGGTACCGGTGCGCACGGGAAACTTATGTTGCAGGTACGCTTCGGTGAGGAACGAGCAGGGTACACCGAGTCGGGCGCTCCATTTTTGGTCGATTGTCATGATGCCCACCCGAAGGTTGCCGGCGGGGCGGGTCATGGTAAAAGGGAATAATTCGACGCGGAGCAGGGGGTCGTCAAAAAGTATGAGGTTCATTTGGCAAAATTAGGAGAAGGTGTGTAACACACAACACACAATCCGACGCATTGCAATGCCGATTTTCGGCAAAAAAAAAGCCTTCCTGCTTCAGGAAGGCTAAGCGTGTCGTAATGCGTATCGTCAGGACGATGTTTTCCTGCCATATTTCCTCTGGAACTTCTCAACACGGCCAGCCGTATCGACGAACAGCTTCTTGCCGGTAAAGAAGGGGTGGGACGCCGAACTCACTTCCACTTTGATCAGGGGATACTCTTTGCCATCTTCCCACTTGATCGTTTCTTTCGAAGTCAACGTCGACCTGGTAAGTATCTTGAAATCACTGGATGTATCGTGGAAAACCACTTCCCTGTACTCCGGATGAATGTCTTTTTTCATTTTTGTACTTTGCGTGAAAAAGGAGTGCAAAGATAATTACATTGACGGGATAAGCCAAGTGGGTTTTCCTTATTTTTGGCTGCCGGTGCCGGTCTGGCGGCCCGTCCGCACGTTATCTAACCTGGTGAAAATGAGGTATTTCGGATTTTTTCTGGCCGGCATCTCCACCATTGCCTCGGGCCAAAGCAACTATGCCCCGCTGAACGATGACTACTACCACCGGCTGGACCGCTATGAGATCCGAACAGGCCAGGTGTTTGACGAATTCTTTACGTCGGCAAAGCCTTATAAGCGTTCTGATATTGTCCAGTTCCTGGATACGGCTGCGTCCCTGGGCGTGTTCGAGTCGCGGGCCGACGAATTCAATAACACGTACTTCCGAAACGACAACTGGGAATGGGCCGGGCCCGAGACTAATGACAGCCGAAAGCCTTGGTTCAACGCCCTCTACAAGAAGAAGTCGGACCTCTTTCATGTAGACGAGCCCGACTTCGACCTGCATGTCAATCCCGTCCTGTATCTCGGCGTAGGAACAGACTCGAGGTTGGATGAGCCGACTTTCTACAACACGCGCGGTGTAGAGGTACGCGGTATGGTTGACCGCAAAGTCGGATTCTACACCTATTTCACCGACAACCAGGCAAGACTGCCGTCCTATGTGCGGGACTACCAGTCACGATACTGGGTTATCCCGCATGAAGGGTTCTGGAAGTCGTTCAAGAACGGCGGAGTCGACTATTTACAGGCGCGCGGCTACATTACCTTCGACGCCACCCGTCATATCAATGTACAGTTTGGATATGACCGCTTCTTTTCCGGCAATGGGATACGTTCGCTGATTTTGTCGGACTTCCCGCCGCCGGCCTTTTTTTTGAAGGGCGCGGTAAAGGTGTGGAAACTGAATTACATTTTCTCCGTAAGCCAGATAAAGGCCGAAGCGCCCGGCACAGAGAACGGCAGCGCCGGCAATTTCCTGGGCAACGCCAACAAGTACACCGCGTTTCACCACCTGAGTGTGAACATCGGCCGCAAGGTCAACATTGGTCTGTTTGAGTCGATTATCTTTTCTCCGGATGATGCAATCGGCACGGGCGAATTCGAATTCAGCTACCTCAACCCGGTGATTTTTTTCAGGGCGATCGAACAACAGAACGGCAGCAGCGACAACGTATTGCTGGGCCTCGACTTCAAGGTAAATGCGATTCGGGATTTTTCCGTCTACGGCCAGTTCGTGTTGGACGAATTCCTACTGGAGAACATTCGCCAGGGTTCAGGGTGGTGGGCTAACAAGTGGGCGCTCCAGTTGGGTGCCAAGTACATCGATGCCCTCGGAGTCAGTAACCTCGACTTGCAGTTGGAAGGTAATCTGGTTCGGCCTTATGCCTATTCGCATAATACACCGTTCGGGAGCTATTCCAGTTTTCTGCAGCCTATGGCCCATCCGCTGGGAGCGAACCTGAAGGAAGTGATCGGCATCGCCCGCTATCAACCGCTGCCACGGCTAATGCTCAAGGGCGTGATGTCAGTAACGCATGTAGGTCGCGACGATCCCGGTGAGAACTGGGGCAGTGATATTCTTAAACCAAACAATACGAGGGAAAGGGAGTATGGCAATGAAATCGCACAGGGCCGTCTCAACGAGATATATTATCTGAGCTTTTCGGCATCGTGGATGGTTCGACATAATCTTTTCATCGATGGTCAGTTCCTGGCCCGGAGAAGCAAGAGTATGCAAGGACCTTCGGTTGACAACACAACGACCCTGGCCGGCCTCGCGCTGCGATGGAATCTACCTCAGCGCGATTACCATTTTTAGACCATGAACGCCTACCTGAGAATCTTCCGATATTCACCGAATTTAGTTTCGAAGTTCATCCAGTTCTTTGTGTTCTCTATGCTGGGTATCATCTTCAGTGTTTTGAACCTGACGCTGGTAATACCCATGCTCAGCGTGTTGTTTGATCAACACGCGGCTGATAATGTTCCACCGCTTCCGGAGTTTTCACTTTCGGTTGAATACCTGGTGGGTGTCTTCGACCATTACTTTCTGTCCATCATTGTAACACACGGACAACTGGAGGCTTTGCTGTTCGTGTGCCTTGCCGTTGTCGCCAGCATCATGCTGGCCAACACGTTCCGCTACATGGAACGTATGGTTGCGTCGCGGCTCAAGGTGGATGTGGTGCGCAATCTGCGCATGGATATCTACCGGAACGTGACGCGATTGCACATCGGCTATTTCAGCGACCAGAGAAAGGGTGACCTGATATCGCGGTTTACCAACGACGTGGCTGAAGTCGAGAACGCCGTGATGAATAGTCTCAAGTTCGTCCTCAAGGAACCGATCACGATTATCGTCTATTTTGCTGTATTGTTTTTTATTTCGGTGAAGCTCACCCTCTTTACGTTGCTGGTGCTTCCTATCATGGGTGGGGTAGTAGCCGAGATTGTTAAGCGGCTGAAGCGGCGAGCCCGCGAGAGCCAGGAATCGCTGGGTCGGATTGTCGACATCCTGGACGAAACATTCAGCGGCATGCGGGTGATCAAGGCCTTCAATGCACGCCGTTTTGTCCTGGGAAAGATGGATGCGGAAACGGCTTTTCACAGGAGGGTTAACCTGTCGATCGCTCGCAAGAACGAGTTAGCGTCGCCTGTATCGGAGGTGTTGGGTGTAATCATCGTTGCCGGGATCATGTATTTCGGTGGTGTACTGGTGTTGCGCGATGCCTCGGGCCTCAATCCCGAGGTGTTCATTGGCTTCCTCGTAATCTTTGCCTCCCTCATTCAGCCGGCGAAAAACTTTTCCAATGGCATTACTTCGGTACAAAAAGGGACAATTTCGGCAAAGCGCATCTTTGAAGTAATCGATGCGAAATCGGCTATCGTGAGCCGGCCGGGTAGCGTCGAACTGAAGGAGTTTCGTGAATACATTGAATTCAGGAATGTGAGCTTCGCTTATGAGCGTGAGCCGGTTTTGAAAAACATCAATCTCAGGATCGAGAAAGGGCGTACCATCGCGCTGGTAGGGCCATCCGGTGGCGGTAAATCAACGCTTGCCGACCTCATTCCGCGCTTTTACGATCCTGTCGAGGGTGAAGTGGTCATCGACGGCATTTCGCTGAGGGATTACGACCTGGAATCCGTACGGCGGCATATTGGCGTAGTCACCCAGGAGTCGATCCTGTTTAATGATACCGTCTATAACAACATCGCTTTTGGAATGAAGAACGCCGCCGAGGATGACGTCATCCGTGCGGCAAAGATCGCCAACGCGCACGACTTCATCATGGAAATGGAAGCTGGCTACCAGACCATGATCGGCGAGCGGGGTTCGAAACTGTCGGGTGGACAGCGCCAGCGACTCAGTATCGCGCGTGCGGTACTCAGGAACCCGCCCATACTGATCCTGGACGAGGCCACATCAGCACTGGACTCCGAGTCAGAACGACTGGTGCAGGAAGCACTTGCAAACCTAATGCAGGACCGAACCGCCATCGTGATTGCGCACCGGCTGAGTACTATTCAACACGCCGACGAGATTGTGGTAATTCAAAATGGTACCATCGTGGAACGCGGTCGCCACCACGACCTAATCGAACAAGGAGGGCTGTACCGGAAGCTGCATGAAATACAGCGGACCTAAAACCTTCGGTGTCACTTCCTTTTTTGATTTGCAATTATTCCGTTATGTTTAAGGGACAAATCAACCCCTCATGAGTAAAAGCAGGACTATTTTCTACTGCATCTTTGCAGCCTTTCACCTGTTCCTGTTTTTCTTTAGTCTCTACGTTGACAGACACAGCGAAGACTACCAGTTCCTCATCACGCTGCAGTCCAAAATCTGGCTGCTGAAGTACGGATCATTCCTGGGACTCTTGCTTCTTGGAATCGCCGTGCTTTGGGATTTGCGTGATGTGCGGGCACACCGAAAAGAAAAAGACCAACTCAATCATGAAATCAACGTTCTCAAAGCCAAGCTGTTCGACATCCAGGAGGAACAGCGAAAAACCGAATACCGGCCTTCGCCGGAGTCACCCGAAACGCCATAACGTACGGGACGATGCTGGCTAAGACGTACGGGAGTGCAGTCCACGGCGTCGATGCAAGAACAATTACCGTAGAGGTTACGGTAGAGCAGGGGCTTCGCTTTTACATGAGCGGGCTGCCGGACAGCGCCGTGAAAGAAAGCGAGCATCGGGTGGAAGCCTCCCTAAAGTGTTTCGGCTATTTCATGCCCCGGAAAAAGACGGTGGTCAACCTGGCGCCGGCGGATATCCGCAAGGAAGGGTCGGCATACGACCTGCCTATTGCCCTGTGTATTCTCGCCGCCTCAGAGCAGACGATAGCCCCCACGTTGGATCAGTATGTGATCATGGGGGAGTTGGCGCTGGATGGAAAGCTCCGCCCCATTAAGGGCGTGCTGCCGATCGCCATCCAGGCCGCCCGGGAAAAGTTCAAGGGTTTGATTCTCCCCGAAAGCAACGCCCGCGAAGCCGCTATCGTCAAAGGCCTTGACGTGTACCCCGTGGCCGACCTGCAACAGGCCATACGCTTCCTGGAGGGAGAAGAAGACATTGCGCCGCTAAAGATCGACGCTGAACGGGTATTTTCTTCGCGACTCAACCACTACGACTTCGACTTTCGCGACGTACAAGGCCAGGAGAACATCAAGCGGGCCATGGAGATAGCGGCGGCAGGCGGTCATAACGTGATTATGATCGGTCCTCCCGGTGCAGGAAAGACTATGCTGGCCAAACGCCTTCCCTCCATTCTTCCACCCCTGTCTCTTTCCGAAGCCCTGGAAACGACGAAGATCCATTCAGTTGCCGGAAGGCTGGGTCATGAAACCGCGCTTTTGACGGTGCGGCCATTCCGAAGCCCCCACCACACAATCTCAGACGTAGCGCTTGTCGGCGGTGGAGGCAATCCCCAACCCGGTGAGATATCGCTCGCTCATAATGGGGTACTGTTCCTCGACGAACTCCCGGAATTCAAACGCAGTGTGCTTGAAGTGATGCGTCAGCCAATGGAAGAACGCAAGGTCACGATCTCGAGGGCGAAGGTGTCGCTGGACTATCCGGCAAATTTCATGTTGATCGCAAGCATGAATCCCTGTCCTTGCGGATATTACAACCACCCCGAGAAGGAATGTCTTTGTGGTCCGGGGGTGGTGCAACGCTACCTGAGTAAAGTGAGCGGTCCGTTGTTAGACCGGATCGATCTGCACGTTGAAGTCGTTCAGGTAAGTTTTGATGAGATGACAGCCCGAGGGCCGGACGAATCGAGAGACCCCATCCGCCGCGAGCGTGTCGTGCGTGCGCTGGAGATCCAGTCGAAGCGCTTCGAGGGACAACCTATCTACTGCAATGCCATGATGCCGTCGAACCGCGTCAAGGAAGTCTGTGTCATTGGCGATGCCGGGCGCAGTCTGCTGAAGACGGCCATGGAGCGGATTGGCCTTTCAGCGCGGGCGTACGATCGCATTCTGAAAGTGTCGCGTACTATCGCAGATTTGGCGGGGGCTGAAGAGATCGGCGTGGAGCATCTGGCGGAGGCGATACAGTATCGGAGCCTGGACAGAGACGGATGGGCCGGGTAGAAAGGTGGTTTAGGTTGGTACGTGTTTAAGTGTTTATGTGTTTACGTGCGTATGTGTTGAAGTGTTGAAGTGTTGCCGTAAAGCAGGCCCGCGGCCGCTTTACGGTTAGTGTTGAAGTTGCGCGCGGATTTCCGGGTTTTGTGCGTGTTGAAGTGTATATGTTTCTGGGGGTTGTAGGCTTTCGTAAATGAAAATACGTTTTTTATGTACCCTCAAAATTTGTTAAATTTGTTTAATACGGCCAAAGGAAATCTTACTATGAAAAATCGCTTGATCGGCATCTTCATCTATTGGGCAGTTACTCTTATTCCGTTCATCGGCGTATTTGAAATGGGTGAACTGTTTGGAGCATATTGGTTTGTAAGCTGCATGCTGATTTATGCCCTTATTTATCGGCCATTGGTTGCCATTTTCAGGCTTCTAAGCTTAAGAGCTATTGAGGAAAAAGATGCATGGAAGTTATTCATACCCTTTTACCACACTAAGTTCTTCAAAACTCTTTGGTTCGGGTAACGCGTCCCGTGATTCGTATTGGCTACCCGTTGGATGGAATAGTTAAGTGATGCTTAGATGCGCCCGTGGCGGCTAGTACTCACGAAGATCGGAGATAACTTCAACACTCTAGAATCTTATCACAAAAGTAGTCCCAACATTCACTTCGCTTTCAGCAAAGATTTCTCCACCCAACGTTTCTACCTGCGTCTTTGTTAAGAAAAGGCCGACACCGCGTGCTTCCTGGTGTTCGTGGAAGGTCTTGTGCATGCCGAATAGTTTGTCGCCATATTTCTCCATGTCGATGCCCAGTCCATTGTCCCTTACCCGTAATTCGATGCGGCCTTCTACTTTCCGCGTGGAGAAATGGACTTCAAGGTGGCGTTCCGGCGAACGGTATTTGATCGCGTTGCTCAGCAGGTTCTGGAAAATACTTTCAAGATACGTCTTGGGATACAGGATTATGGGTGCCTCCTCGAAATCGAACGTTACGGAGGCGCTGCACTGGATGAGGTTGCCTTCTAGCGACTGCACAACCTTGTCGAGAATATCCTTGAAACGCAGATCCGATTTTGTGATTCGGACATTTTCCTTGATGCGCAGCGTGTCCATGAGCTCGTTCATCGTCTCGCTCAGGTTTGCCGACGTGTTCTTCAGCTTTTCGAAGATCACACGATAGTCGTCGATCGTACTGTTGGGCGTGAGGAACGACAGCAACGCCTGAATGTTTCCTACCGGCGACCGAAGGTTATGCGAGATGATGTGTGCAAATTCATCGAGCTGATGGTTTTGCGCCCGAAGTTTGTCCATCATAGACTCCATGTTGCTTTTCTGGCGCAACAACTCTTCCTCTCCCGTTTTGCGATTCGTTATATCTACAGCTGACGTGAAGGCTACTTCGTTCACGGGATCGGATGCAGCCGCCCACAACAGCCAGCGATATGATCCGTCGGCGCATTGGTACCGGCTTTCGAAACCCGACACATCCCTGCCCGATTTAAGCAACTCAAACGCTCTCCACGTGCGCTTCAGATCATCGGGATGGATGAACTCAGTGAACGGTTTAGACATCAGAGTCTCAAGTGGCCAACCGAGCGTTTTCTGCCAGGCAGGATTCAGTTTGATGAACCTACCTTCAAAGCTGGCCACCGCGTTAAGGCTAAGTGTGTTATTGAATACGTGCAGGTTCTCTGACGACATCCGGAGCAACTCTTCCTCGGCCTTTTTTCTGCTCGTGATGTTGCTGAGAAATCCTTCCAGCCAGATTTGCTCATCTCCCTCGAATACGCCACCGCCGTGATCCTCGATCCAACGCCACTCCCCGCTACGGTGCTGTATGCGATATTCGATACGATAGCTGCGTCCCTCTTTCAATGCATCGTTAACCGCATTGTACACGAGGTTCCGATCCTCGGGATGGAAGATCTGAGAGAAGTGTATCTTTCCGGAAAGGAATTCTTCCTTGGTGTAACCCGTTACCTCCTCTACCTTGTCGTTGAGGTAGGTCATCGAATAGTCAGCGTCGTTGCGGCACAGATAGATTACGCCGGGAACGTTTTCAGCAAGCAGTCGGAAGCGGCGTTCGGTGTCGCGCAACTTGTCGTGCGCCTTGCGTTGTTCGCTGATGTCGGATGCGATAAAGGCATACCCGATTATGACATCATTGTGGTCATGCAGTGCGGTAACGGAAAGTACAACAGGGAATGCGGTTCCGTCCTTCCTGATGTAGGTCCATTCTTTTCGTTCTGCCGTACTCGTTTGCCTAACCCTGGCGACCAGACAGTCGAAACCCGGACCTATTGGCATGCCCATTTCTACGGACAGCTTTTGCGATTGATCGACTACTTCGTGCAGATCGTGAAAAACAACGGGATTTAATCTGCCGATAACTTCTTCAGAGGAATAACCCAGCAGCTTTTCTGCAGCGCGGTTAAAGCTGGTGATCATCCCGTCGATGGTGGTAGACATGATGGAAAGCTCCGTGGCGCTGATGATCGCTTCCTGAAGGCGATAGGCGTCTGCCAGGGCGTTCAGAAACTTGTCGTCCTGTAGAGCTTTCGTTTTGGTAGGGGCGCGCCTCATGAGGAATGCGACGTAAATTTAGAATAACTCTAAATGACTTATCGTGCAATAATCGTCCGGAACTTACATCACACCTAGGATCCGGTTGCGGCGATTAAAGCTTCACTTAAAGTTGCGCAAACCCCCGCTGGCGCCGTGCCTCAAAAATCAGTACTGCGGCGGCTGTCGAAACGTTCATCGAATCGGCAATGCCCGACATGGGAATGATGATATTTGCGTGGGACCGTTTGGTCCAGGTTTCGGTCAGCCCGGTGGATTCCGTTCCCATTACGATGGCGCAAGGTTTGGTGAAATCTTGCGTGTGGTAGGGCTTCGCGTTTTGCAATGCGGCACCATAGATGCGTATGGTCCGGTCGCCAAGCCAGTCTATGGCTTCTTCGGAAGATGCTACAGCTAACGGCACCGTAAAAATGCAGCCGATACTGGAGCGGATCACGTTCGGATTGTAGATGTCTGTTTGAGGATCACAAACAATCACGGCATCTACACCAGCCGCGTCAGCCGTGCGAAGGATGGCGCCTAAGTTACCGGGCTTTTCAATTGACTCGAGCACAACGATCAGCGGATTGGCGCCAACCCGGAGATCGGTTAAGCGGTGCGTCTTTTGTTCTGCTACCGCCATAAGCCCCCCGGAATTTTCCCGCACCGCTATTTTGTCGTACACCTCCTTCGTTACGGGCAAGATGGCCTTTTCCGGAATACCGAGGTCAAGCACATCTTCGCCCCGGATGAGGCT
>JAJJPK010000095.1:0-19019 GCA_032907565.1 Cyclobacteriaceae bacterium
GCGAATTTGGTGAAGACGCAGCTCTTAAGGCCTATGACGAGGCGTTGGATGAGGACGTTGCCTGGCCCGACGAACTGTACAATATCCTGATTCGGCAGCGGCAAATGATTCGCGAGTCGCACGATGCCATCAAGAGGTATCGCGATCAGCTGAAAGCTGCAGAGCGAGTCAATTAATGCGCGGACCAAAGTCGGGGAGCCCCGTAAGGCTCCCCGCATATTTGCTGTCGTGGGATCGTTAGCGGTATATCCCACTCAATTGAGTGGGGAAAACACGATACCCGTTGGGGAAATTTTTCGCCATCACAATGATGTTTAAACATATAATTCTTATGTTTAAACAATTTCCTCGCAAAAAAGCAGCCTTTACTGTGGTTTGGCTTGAATGTTGGCGTAAACGAAAGAAGGACTTGCTGACCGCAAGCGGGGTTCTTAATATTGTATTGTCTATAGTTTAGATTTTTCTCCTCCCATCCACCACCATGCGAAAAAAACTGGATGAGTTTGCATACCTGGCCTCTCACGACTTGCAGGAACCATTACGGAAGATTGCGACACTGAGCGAATTTCTGCGGTTGCGTTATAAGGAGGCCTTGGGTCAGGACGGTGGACAATACATTGATATGATCCTCTCACCCGTGAACCACATGAGTGGTCTAATTGACAGCCTTTTGCAGTTCACCGACCTAGATCACAATACACCCCGATTCGAACAGCTGGACATGGACAGGATATTTCAGGATGTAATGTCAGATCAGGATTTCAAAATCAATGAGACCGGTGCTACCATCGAGGTCCGCGATCTTCCCAGTATTGAAGGTGTAGCGTCTGAAATTCGACTCCTGCTGAACAACCTGATTGGTAACTCCCTGAAGTTTGTCTCCAACGTAAAACCTCACATTCTGGTGGGGTCCTGTGTACTTACGGAACAGGAGAAGCGAAAGTACAACATAACAAGACCAGGAACCTATTATAAAATCTCAATCACGGACAACGGAATAGGATTTGAGCAGGAGTATGCAGAGTTGATCTTCGGTGTGTTCCAGCGGCTAAATGCAAAGAGCGACTATGCCGGCTCGGGCATTGGACTCGCAACGTGTAAGAAAATCGCCGACCGGCACGGCGCGCTGATTATGGCAAAGGCAGCACGTTTACGCTGATCATGCCGGAACGTCAATCGATACCGGAACGTCAATCCGCTTGAGCCCGATGAATCGCCTGGGTACCCCCGTCCGGATTCTGATTGTCGACGACGACGACACCGACGTCTTCATCATCCGCGAGCACATCAAGGGAATTGCTAATCAAAACTTTCTTGTCGACCAATGCCGGCACTATGACGAAGCATTGAAGCTGATCCGGCAAAAGAAGTACGACCTGTATTTTATCGACTATCGCCTCGGTGCCCAGACGGGTCTGGACCTCTTGCGCAACGCGCTTTTCCAGGGATGCGAAGAGCCGCTCATTCTCCTAACCGGTAAAGGAAACAGCGCGATCGATCACGAGGCAATGGAGTTGGGTGCCGCTGACTACCTCCTTAAATCTGAGATTAGCAGTGAAAATCTCGATCGATCCATCCGGTATGCTCTTTCCCGCGCCGCTGCCCTGAACGCGCTGCGAACCAGCGAACGGAAATATCGCGCAGTATTTGAGCATTCCCGTGAAGCCATCCTGATCACCGATGGCAACCTCCAACTGAAAGATTTCAATGTATCGGCTTCCCGTCTTTTCGAAACGTCTGCGGACAGGCTGCTCGAACGCAACCTGTTCGACTTCATCACCAATACCCAGGCACAGGAGAAGATTCTCAAGGATCTCGCGGAACACGGAGAAGTGAGCCACCTTGAGGTGGAAGTTGTCGATGCCCTGGGCGAAACCAAACATTGCCTCCTCTCCCTTTCGCGCGATACTTCATCGGTGGATGTGGTCAACGTTTACGGGATCATTCACAACATCACAAGCCTGAAAAAGGCCGAGAAAGCAATGCTTCATGCGGAAAAATTGGCTGCCACGTGGCGCCTGGCCAGCACGCTCGCGCACGAAGTTCGCAATCCGCTTTCTACAATCCAGATGTCGGTCGAGCAGATCGACCCATCCTCCGTCGCCGAGGAGGACAAGGTTCTGCTGGAGATCATCAGCCGGAATTCTCAACGGATCAGCACCCTCATCACCCGGCTGCTTGAGTCATCCAGACCGGACGAGATGCACCTGGAGGCGGTTGACATCCGGGGAATTCTGGAGGAATGCGTCGGAACTATCCAGGACCGTACGCGGCTGAAACGCATTGACGTAGTGCTGGACGTACCCTCCGAGTCCCTGGTTATCAAGGCAAACGCCGAGCGAATGAAAATGGCAATCCTGAACATCCTGGTGAATGCCATTGAAGCGGTGGAGGCCGGAAAAGGCCGAATCCATGTCAGGGTGAGCAGTACCAGCGAACATTGCATCATCCACCTGGCAGACAACGGATGCGGCATTCCCCAGGAGCACCTCCCTAACCTCTTCGAACCCTACTTCACATCCAAGAAAAGCGGCATCGGACTCGGCCTGGCGGCCACGCTAAATATCGTCAAGGCCCACGCTGGAGAAATTGACGTCACATCCGTTCCCCGAAAGGAAACGGTATTCAGGATTACGCTCCCTCGGGTCACAGTGAACGTCGAGGCAGCCTCCTACCATCGGAAATAAACGTCATTGGCAGGAAATATAGCCGGTCTACAGGAAGGACAAAATCTGTCCGTCTGTAACCAATTGAAAACCTTTGACTTAGCAAACTGCGTCTCCATTTACTCCCCCTCTTCGTCCAAACTTCCATCATTTTCAGCTTGTTATATACCACGAGCTTACCAAGAACCGCAAATATTAATTAACTTATCTCAAAAATCTCTCTACATGATTTCTGGCGCGCCCATGGTAATTATCGCGGACGACGATAATGATGATCGGCTATTACTAACCGAGGCTCTGGTGGAAAATGGAGTGGAGCGCAACAAGATTCTCCTGGCTTGCGACGGCGAAGAACTGCTCTCCATGCTTGCGGAATACTCACACACTCCTTCAATTATCTTCCTCGACCTGAACATGCCCAAGAAGAATGGGCTGAAGACGCTGGAAGCGATACGATCCAACCCTACTCAGCGTCATATTCCCGTGTTAATTTTCACAACGTCCAATTCCCGCAGCGATATTCTCAGCAGCTACGACCTGGGATGCAACGCTTACTTTGAGAAACCATACAGCTATAGTGAACTCGTTGATATGATCGGCGTAATAAAGTCCTATTGGTTTGAAAAGGCCACGCTGATCAAACCCGACTTCGCTGAGCTGCCGAGGAAGAATTGATGTGTTTGACGTAAAGATGTCGAAGAACACATCCCACGTTCTTCCGTCCATTGAATCCATTTGCACGTACCTATTCAATTCTTCAATTCTTCAGTTCTTCAACCTTTCTCTAGCGCTGGTAATGTAACGTACATCTCCGTACCCTGACCAGGCGTGCTCTTGGCGCTGATCGTTCCATTATGGTTTTCAGCAATCTTTTTACATAGAGCAAGACCGACGCCATTTCCAGGATAGGCTTCACGGGGGTTGAGTCGTTGAAAGATATTGAAGATCTGATCGGCGTACCGTTGCTCGAAGCCGATGCCATGGTCTTTCACAATGAGCTGTATGTACTCCCGACCCGGCTGCAGGCCAGGAAGTTTGCTTACCTCCTCTCGTGGAAGTACCCTGTACGTAATGCTCACTTCGGGCCGGGCATTCGCGAACTTTAATGAGTTGGTGATAAGGTTCGATAACAGTTGACCGAGTTGCCGTTCAATTCCCATTACCTCCGGAAGATCAGTGCTGGTTATCGTTGCCTCGGTTTCAGAAATAAGGGGTGCCAGATCAGCTTTTACCTCTGCCACGACCTCGTTGAGATCAACCTTGGTGAATTCGGGTATAGCCGACAGGCGCGAGAACGTGAGGACATCCCGAACGAGCGCGGACATACCCTGAGCTTCCTCGCGAACCTTAGCAAGGTACTTTCTGCGCCCCACGTCATTATCGACGTTCTCCGCAAGCGTAGCGAAAGTTTGGATCTTTCGCAGGGGTTCCTGGAGATCGTGAGAGGCGATGTAGGCAAATTGCTCCAGGTCGCGATTCGATTTTTCAAGCAGTGCGTTCAGCCTTGTCAGTTCCCGGGTCCTGCGGGCAACCTTCTGTTCTAGTTGCTCACTGATCTCGCGCTGCGGTGTTATATCCAGCGTCGTGCCGATCATGCGGGATGCTTTACCGTTGGCATACAACGTTACGGCGTTTACCCGGATCCAGCGTACGCTTTGATCCTGCCGCACGACGCGCGCTTCGAAAAACAGGGTCCCCGATTCAAGGGCCCTGTGAAACAACTCGTCCACCATCGGTGCATCCTCCCGGTGTATACTCTTCATGCAGTCCTCCCGGGTCCACAAACCTTCTTTCTCCAGCCCCATGATTTTTCTGTGCCGTTCGGATGTGACGATCGTTCCCGAAGCCAGGTCAAGATCCCACGTGCCGAGCTCGGCAGCATTGACTGCCAGGTTGAGGCGGTTGATGCTTTCTTCCAGGATCTGTTGGGAACGCTTTTCGTGAGTAATATCGATGAGAACATTTACGCCACCCTCGAGGTTACCGGCAGGATCGAACAGAGGTCTTGGACGCGGCAGGATGTGAAGGATCGTACCGTCGGGCTGTTCCAGGAGGAGCACCTCGTCGTCCACCGGTCGTCCCGACTTTACGGTAAGGGCCATGGGACAATCCTCCGGAGCAATGGGTTTACCATCGAGGGTATAGATGCGCAATGAACCGCACCATCTATCTTCTTCTGTAGGTTCGCGGCCCCAGAGTCGTACCGCCGCGTCGTTATAAAGGGTAACATGCCCCTCAAGATCGCAGACATAAGCAGCCACCGGCAGGGTCTTTATTAATGAGCGATAACGCCGTTCACTGTCGGTAATGAATCCCTTGGCCGCCGCCTTTTCGTCTGTGATGTCGCGGATCATCGCGGCGGCCCCGACCACCGTACCAGTCTCGTTGCGGATCAGATCGATGCTGATTCCCGCGAAATACCTGTTGCCGTCGGGCTGCTCCACCCACATTTCCAGGCCGTGAAACGTTCGCCCCTCACGGATGGCGACCGCCATGGGGGAATTATCAGGAAGAATTTCTTTCCCGTCGGGTTGCCATGATTTGTGAAATGCCCAAAACCGAACGTCTGTAGCAGGGCGGTACCCCCATAACACCTCTGCCCTCTCGTCGAAGAAGGTGATATTTCCTTGTATGTTACAGGTATATAGGCCAACGCGAAGGGTAGAGAGGAGCGCCTCATAGGGCATATCCCGGCCAGTCGTGAGCGAAGGGTCTCGCATCCGTGCAGCGTTAAGTTCAGGTTGGCTGTTGTCTCCCCAGACCATTAGCATTCGCTTCACCCCGAATTCTCCTCCAACGTCTGCGAGAACTCGTCCCGGAAGAAATGCATCGGCTGCCGGAGCCCCATGCTTCTCCGACCTGCCCCAAGCTGGATTTTCACACAACAGAGTCGTATAAAAATAAACATTTCGGGCTATTGCGGGAAGGAATACATGCTGGAAACGAAAAAAATTGGGTGGTAGGTTACGTTTACATACGGTGAACGGATTGGGGAATTCTCTTCACAGGAAAAATGGGATCGTGATTGGACGAGTTGAACAGAAAAACAACAGGCTGTCTTACGGGACAGCCTGCTGTATTGAATACTACTCCTGTCGCGGAGCCATGGTCGGCGTTCCGTTCTTGTCGAAGTAGTAGTGTTTAGCTTCTGCACCTTCTCCTATTTCAACGAGATAAAGGTCGGAATTTTCACTACGGTAGAAGGTACCTTGTTCCCAGCCGGTGTAGTTTGCGCTCCTCAGGGCTTCCTGAACAGGAGCGGGAACTTCACTAGCCTGGATTTCTACCATACCTTCAGGCACGGCTTGTTGTTGCGTGTTGGTTGTGTCACGCTGCTGCGCCACAGCAGCTGTCCATCCGAGAAACATCAGAACAGCAAAGATTAAGAGTGATCGTTTCATAGTTGATAACTTTTGGATTTAACATCATTTCACGGAATGCCTTCGAAGGTTTGTGCCAAACTTTATTTGCGCCCAAACAGTATCCAATTGGCCTGATGATGGCATCCGGTGTCCATTCTTTTCCTCGCGATGTAGAATGAAACAACACCTTCCAATGAAAAGAAGAGCGCCGCGTGACAGCGCGTTCCAGGAGTCGCACGCCGCGGTCGGCACGGTTTTGGTCTTTACCAAGCTATATGGCAAAGACAGATAAAAATAAACAGGACCAACCCGACACGCCGGAACCACCTCAGATAATGGATCCCCAATCGACGGAAGAAAGGGAAAAGAAAAAGCAACCCCTTTCCGAAGAGAAAAAAGACCAACGATCAAAGGCAGGTTCAGGACGTAAGCGGAACTAGGTGTTCGCACCCGGTGTCGGTGTTATCGTCGGAAGATGGAAAGCCCCAGCACCAGGGTCAATAGAAACAACCCAATAAAGATGTAGAACAACACTTTGGCGATGGAAGCCGCTCCTTCGGCGATACCACCAAAGCCAAAGAGCGATGCTATGATCGCGACGACGAAAAAGATGAGAGCCCAGCGTAACATGATTTTTTGGTTTAAGTGAAAACTATTATTGATTGATTCATTCTTCTATTTTTTGCGCGGCCCGTTCTCCCTGCCCTCAAGCATCTTAAGGCATTTTTCCAGGTCGATACGTTCTTTGAGCACACCTTCAAACAGATCGCCCAGCTTGTCCAATCGCTTGGGTACGGTGTAGATGGTGAAGTCCTTTGGACTTACTCCATGTCGGAGTTCCGGCCACTGCAGCGGTGTTGAAACCCTCGCTCCCGGCACCGGGCGAGCGCTGTAAGGCGCCGCAAGCGTTTGGCCACGGCTGTTTTGCAAGTAGTCGACGTACACCCGTCCCTTCCGCTCTGACAGGGACCGCTCGGTTGTTGACATGTCCGGGTGTTTCGTCACCACGTACTCCGCAATGGCTTTTGCAAACGGTCTAACCGTCTCGTACGTGTAGCGCGCTCCCAGAGGAATGTACACATGCAACCCGGTCGCCCCCGACGTCTTGCAGTAGCAGGGGGCTTCCATAGAATCCATGAGGTCTTTAATGGTCAGGGCGATCTCTACAACCCGGTCGAATGACTCGTCATCCGGCGGATCGATATCGATTACCATGTAATCGGGTTTGTCGAGATGCTTCACCGTTGAATTCCAGGGATTCAGTTCGATGCATCCAAGGTTGTTGAGATAGGTGAGCGTCGCCTGATCGTTACAGATAATATAGTCTACATCCTTACCGGTGCTTTCGGCCCGGATGACCACACTCTTGACCCATGAAGGTGCTTCGTCTCCGGCATCCTTCTGGTAGAATCCCTCGTCCTGAATGCCGGATGGATTCCGCTTCAGGTTCTGCGGGCGATTCATGAGATACGGAAGAATATACGGGTGGATGGTAGTATAATAGTAGATGAGATCCCCTTTGCTGATCTTTTCTTCCGGCCAGTACAATTTGTCCAGGTTTGAAAGCTTCACCTTCTTACCCCCCAGATTCACCATGTAGTCTTCATCCTGACCATCGGAAGAAGAGGAAACGCGCTCTTTTTCTTTCGTCTTGCCAGCCATATCGTTGCTTCGTTATGCACCCGCTCTTTCTCGCGAGGCCTTATTCTTAATTTTAATGAGAAGCCATTGGTCTCCATCTCCGCTTGTAAATCGAGTGAGCAAATACCTTCCCTTCAATCTTCGTCCATGCAGGATCACTTCCAGTTTTCCCTTATCCAGATCCTCGAGGATGACTTCGTCACTTTCTCCGGATACCGGCTCATACCATCCCTCATCCCAGATTTTCACTTCTCCTGCACCATAATTCCCTTCGGGAATGGTGCCCTCAAACTCAGCGTAAGAAAGCGGATGGTCTTCCACCCTGATGGCAAGCCGTTTTTCTCCAACCTTCGATGGAGGTCCTTTCGGCACCGCCCAACTCTTCAGCACACCTTCTGCCTCCAGTCTGAGATCATAATGCAGGCTTCGAGCCTCATGTCGTTGTACAACAAACTGCCGCCGCGCGCTGACACCTGAGGCTTTCCTACTGCGCGAGCTGACGGGTTCAGGCGTCCGGCTGAAATCACGTTTAGCCGTATAGGCGTCGACCTGCTTAGGGTTCTTTTTTTTCTCCATTGAACCGATCCCCACATCCTTCCTTCTTGAAAAACTATGCCCGTTGTTCATGGACATAATTTGGCCCAATGAGAGGGATTCAGTGTGGAAATTCCACGGTCCGAGGGGATAAGTCTCCTCATAACACGGCGTAGATCCTGCGCAGCGAATAGAAGTCGTTCAATGAATCCACGTTAGTTCACGCTCTCATTTTGTTCCCCTGTTTTCATTGTCGCGCTCATCGACATTTATGCGCAAGGATTGCCGTCGTTGTTTTACGCTCATCTTTGCTTTCGATTTCTCCGCCGTAAACAGGGCACGTTCTTTGACCTGCCACTTCTAATAGTAATCAGAAAACAAACCATATCTCTTATGAAAAAGGCAGCATCAAGAACAGGAAACGCAGGGGGAAAGACCTCCGATGAGGATCACAACTCTAAACTACAGAAGCTCTTTACGGATGAGTTGAAGGACATCTACTGGGCTGAGAAAGCGCTTGTAAAGGCAATCCCAAAGATGATCAAAAAAGCCACGTCGGAAGAACTCATTCAGGCACTGGAATCCCACCTTGCGGAAACGGAAGAACACGTGAGCCGTGTGGAAGAGGTTTTTGCCGAACTCGGCATGGAGCCCCGCACGAAGAAATGCGAAGCAATGGAAGGGCTGATTGCGGAAGCTGAAAGCGTTATGAAGGACGCCGACGACGGCGTAATGCTTGACGCCGCTATTATCGCGTCAGCGCAGAAGGTGGAACACTACGAGATCGCCTCGTATGGAACCCTTCGGACGTTCGCACAGACACTGGGCCTGAAAGAGGCAGTCCAGTTGCTGGAGCAGACGTTGACGGAAGAAAAGGCCGCCGACGAAAAGCTTACTGAGGTAGCCGAGTCGTCCATAAACATGCAGGCTGCCAATGAAGAACAATAAGGCGCACGCAGGACGACAAGAACACGGCAAGGACGATGTAGAGACGTAGCATGCTACGTCTCTACCCTCCCCTGTCTGCATCTTGCCCTACCTACCGGCTCATCCCCCGGCATAGCAGTAAGCAAAGCCATGCTCCTGCGCTCGGCCAATAGCCCATACGCCGGAAGGCACAACCTGTATTCCCGGAAGCAGGCCACTCACCCACTCCTTCTTTACTTCTTCCGGATTGAGTCCGCGTGGCTGGGCAGCAAATTGACTGTAAACGGTCAACGCCATGTCGCAAATACAGAACATTGCGCCGCGTTCCTGCAGCCTCTTGATGCCGTCAATGCCAGGGAGCGGGTAGTCGCCTTCGCGGGGAATAAAATACGGGTTACGCAAGGCGGGAGCCTTGGTGGTATTATCGGTAATGCCAAACATCTCTCCGAGTTTGTATTTCTCCCATAGTGAATCCTGCATGCCAAAAGGAATGGCATTATGGCGCATCACAACCATCGCAGTCATGTCCGAATCCGGTGTGCCGCTGTTGTTGCTGGTGACGTAAAACACCCATGACCAGATAAACGGCCATCCATTGTGGGGCTCGGGCGCGTCGTATACAATCCTGTGCGCACCTTTCGCTTTCTTGAACCAGGCATCTGCGTCGCCGCCCGTTCCCACCACTCTGGTTGCCTTTGATGCCATCGGTACAGCGAGGGTTGTAAGGCCAGCAGCTGTCCCTGCTACGATCTTGCCGAGGAATTCCCTCCGCGACTTTTCATTTACTGAGTTGTTCATGATTGAATAGTTAGTTAGACGATTTGGAACTTTCTGTTGTGGTGCGCGCTATTGGACGCGCTTGCGCTCATCTTCGGACCCTGACTTCACGTCGACTTCCCTAAGCTTCCGGTTTCCGAATGTGTAGCTGTACGTAACTTTGACGAGCCTGGTCCCCCAGTCGTACCGGGTATACGATTGAAAATCTATTTCGGGAACATCCGAGGTAAAGCGCCATTGCATCCCATTGAACATATCGCTGTACGTCACGGCCAGTACGTGGTTGCCCATTTGCTTCTTTACACCCAGGTTGAGTTGCGACTGTGTTTTGAATTGAGAGACTCCCCATGGCATAGCTGACTGATACGAACCCGACAATTCAATTGAAAAGTCAGAAGGCAGGAGGAAGATATTCGTAACGGTAAACTCCATGCGGTTCATCTCGCGACGTACCGTTGGTCCGAGGTAATCCAGCGCGTACCATTGCCGGTACACCGACGCATCGATTTGCGCTTCCCACCAGGACCACGGCCTCCACGGCGTACTCACGCTCGCGCCCAACGACCGGCTGCTCGTCATGTTTTCCGAATGAATGACTAATGCTCCGGCCTTCTCATCATAGGAGGGCTGGAACTGTGCTATCTCGTCGTCGACGGCGGTGTACCGCAGCGCCAGCCAGACGTCAGTCAACTGAAGGCTCGCTTCAATCGCGTCGGCAATGGATGGACGGAGAGACAGGTTGCCAGAGACGAACGTGGTCGGGCCGATGTAAAAGACAAAAGGCGCCATATCATTAAAAGTCGGCCTCGTTATTCTCCGGCTGTACGCAAACTGCAACTTCCCTGTGGTGCCCACGTTGCGCGAAAGTGTAAGATCCGGAAACAGGTTACCAAAGGAGCGGTCTACCAGTACACCTTCCGAAGGACTGGTCAGGTAGCTGTTTGTATGTTCGTAACGCAATCCACCCCGAATCTGCCATTCCTCCGTCGGCTCCCATTGCACAGAGGCGTAAGCCGCCATAATCTTTTCGTCAAGGGTTGATGCATTGAGGCCCGTATCGCCAGACAGGGGCCGATCGACACGAACCGTATTGGTAAAGCGCGACAGCGTTGCCTTCACCCCCGTTTCCAGTGTCAAGCCCGTACTCAGAATATTCGTGTAATCGAAGCTTGCTACCCTGAAACTGATAGGAGTAACCTTGTCCACGAGGATGACATCCTCAACACCATCACCCACGGATGTGTTATGATAAGACGACGGATTGTCGTTGTCATACCGAAGATAGTCGAAGGAAAAGCTGATATCCTGTCTCTCGGTGAGACGGTGGTGGATTCCAAGACTGGCCGTAGCACTTTGCCACAGATTCACTTCCCATATCGCCATGTCGGTATTGACAGTCGATTCACCCGCGTGCTCATAGGTGTTAATCGTTCGGGCGTCCATGTTCCATTTCCTACGATATCCTGTAAGCAGTAAAGTAGCCGAGGTTCGCTCGCTAAATCGATATTCCGCGCCGAGATTCAGGTTCTGTACTGTCGTAAGTGGTGTTCTCCTGCTGTCGCTTGTATTGGATATCTCGGCACCGTCAGGGATGACGGTATATTCACTGGCCCAGTAATGGACGTTGCGCGTCCGATCCCATGAGTATCCGATCGAAGAACTGAACGCTCCCTTTCTGTGGTTCACCCCCACGTTGCCCGACATCGTTTCGCGGCGTGCATACCCTGCTCCGATCGCGACGTTCCCATTCGTTCCCTCATCAGCGCTAGACGTAGTAATGATGTTGATAATTCCAGCGTTTCCTTCCGCTTCATAACGCGCAGGTGGCGTAGTGATGAGTTCTATCTTATCCACGCTGGCGGAATTGAGTCCATCCAGCATATGCATCAGCGCCTCCGGGGGCATCCGACTGGGTTTGCCGTTTATCATGATCTGCACGCCGGTCCGTCCATTCATACTGACGGTTCCGGTCTGCCTGTTGAGCACAATTCCCGGGCTGCGCTCCAGGATTGCCAGTACACTCGCGCCGGTCCCCGCAATGCTGTTGGCTACATTAACAATGGTTCGATCCGGTAATTTCTCCACCCGTGGCTTCAAAGCAGTCACTTCGACGGCCTTCAATTCGGTGACGTCTTCTTTAAGATACAGGTCGCCAAGTAACAGCTCCTTTTGACTGGCGCTCGCCTGTATCAGAAATGTCTCCGAGCGATATCCGGTCATGGATATGCTAAGGAGAAATTCTCCGGCCTTAGTTGACAGTTCGAATGCGCCGTCGGATGCGGTCATGGTTCCAGCAACCAGTGCGGAATCTCGGACCTGTCGCAGAACCACATGGGCAAAGGGAACCCCTTCCCCGTCACCGGATCGTACCGTACCCTGGATGGCTACCTGGGCAAACACCGGCGCCGAACCGAAGAGCGCCATCACGGCTATCACAAGTCGGTTCCTTTTCCGAAATGCATAGTTGAACGGTGAGAAGAAAAGTAGCTGTAGAAGTCGTCGCATCGTGACACAGTTAAATGCCTGGTTGATCATCACGAATGAATCGACAAAAAAGGGCCTCGGGTTGCGCGAGACGCTATCGGAAATGTTGCAAAAACATTAAAGTTTGTTGACGCGGGGAAGGAATGTTGTTTTCAATACAACATTTGTCGCATAGGATCGGGAAGATGTCGCGTGAGGGAGAAAAGCGGTAAGAGCCGGACATAGACATCCGAATACCAATGATCAATGTCACCGGTTGTTAATACCGATTACCCGGGAAACTTCATCCTGGCAACCAGCTCCCTGAACTCAGGCTTGTTATGCAGTGGTCGGAATTGCGGCTCGGAAGTTAGCCACGGCATTTCCATCTCATGACCGTTGTAGGCTTCCTTTAACCAATGCAACGCGGCGTCGGTATCACCGAGCGCAGCGTACACAACTGCTGTAAAGAAGGCTAACGATCCTGCCTTCGTGTGCTGGCGTCGCTCCGTAAGCTCTTCAATTATTTTCCGGGCTTCCTCGGTTTTTCCTGCGCGGGCATATGCAGCGCCCATCCATCCCAGCATTCGGGGATACCGCATGCCTACCCTGTCCATGTAACGGTCAAAAATGGAAATGGCTTCTTCATAATTACCCGTGTTCAACAAGAGGAATCCATACAAGTCGAGGCTCAGATAATTGTTGAGCAACTTCATGCGTGTCTGAGCCTCTTCCAGCGCTTCGTCCACCATACCGTTGTAGTATAGTGTTAGCACGAGCCGGCTTCCCGGATAAAAGGGATCTGTTTCATTCAGTTTTCGGGCCATCGCCAGCGCTTCTTCATGGCGGCCGACAAAGTTCAGCAAGTCGGCATACAGCCCGAGGGCATCGGGATTGCCTGTTGTAATGGCCTTCTTGTATTCCGCCTCTGCCCCGGCAAAGTCCCAGTCATTATATAATAAATAAAATCCCTTCCAGGTGTGGGCTTCCGGGAGCTCCGGATCGAGCGAAAGCGCCTTGTCCAACAACGGCCGCGCCTTTGCCATAGCCTCCAGAGCGTCCAATTCGGCACCGAAGATACTCGCCTTCAGGGTGTAACACGCTGCCATACCCGAGTACGCAAGCGCAAACGCCGAGTCCAGCCCGATCGCCTCACGGAAATACTCCAGCGCTTTTTGGTGGCCACGCGTTGTGTAGGTGCGATACTCATACAAACCTTTGAGATAAAGGTCATACGCCGCCGGGTCAATGGTACCCTGGCGATTCAAACCAGATATCGCCGGAGGCGACAAAGTTGCTTTGAGTGTAGTCGCGACACGCTCTGCTATTTCACTCTGAGTCTTAAAGATATCTTTGAGTTCCCGATCAAAGTTTTCCGCCCAGATCTGGCCTTCCGTAGCGGCGTCTATAAGCCTGACTTCGATCCGCACCGTGTTCCCGAAACGCTGAATGCTCCCCTCGAGGAGGTTTGATACGCTGAGTTCCCGGGCGATCTCGGCGGCGGACTTGCTGCTTTCCCGATACTGGTCGGTAGAAAGCAGGGATACCACACGCAGATCAGAGATCCCGGAGAGGTTCCTGTTTATCGCCTCGACCACGCCTTCGCTGAAGTACGCATTCGCGGCATCGTCATTGAGATTCCGGAACGGGATTACAGCAATAGATTTTTCTGGATTCGCGGCAACATCCCCATCGCGGAACAGCCGCACATAAATTACCACCAGCAGGGCAAGGGCAAGCAACACAATTCCCGCAAAGGCAAGCCGGCTCATCCGCACCTTCCCCTCGGGCTTCTCCGGCGTATCCAAAGCAGCATTAATTTCCTGGACCTCACCAGCGCGTTTCTTTACTTCAACCGGGGGATAACCGAAATGTTCGGCAAAGCAAGCAGAGAAATAGCTAGGGCTCCCAAATCCAACAGCATCCGCTACCTCGGAGACGGACATCTCCTCCGTTTGGAGCAGGTGCATCGCCCGTGTGAGACGGTATTCGCGGATATACTGGTTGGCCGACTTCCCCGTATGTTGTTTGAGTTTGCGGTGGAGCTGGGAACGGCTCATGCCCAAGCTTTCGGCCAATGTTTCGACTCCAAATTGTTCGTTCCGGAGGTTGGCCTCTACCTCTTCAAGGATTTTCCGGACCAAAGGGCTGTCTTTGACTTGTTCGCTGGGGGGTTGCGCTTCGGATACCATCATTAAAGAGGATGAAACGGAAATGAACAGAATCGGTTTTGTCCCGACACGTGGTTTTCACAAATCTCTGCATTTCCGATGTGGTTACAATTTCGGCATACCCAAGAACCGGGACAAGAACAATACAAGAATACCCACTCCGCGCCGGATAGTTAGATGGTTAAACATGTATAGGGGTGTTATGCCGGCCCAATGGCGCTCAGGGCGATTTCCCGCTCGCGACCTCGGAGCTTGAGGGTTCCCAGTGCCCGGAATATGTATTGATCGGCAGCACGCAATTCCTCCAGGAGATTGGCGGAGGCAATGATTTCCTCATTGAAGCGATGGCACATGCGCTGAATACGGGACGTGGTGTTCAGCACGTCCCCCGAATAGGTGATGTCGCGTTTGATGATGCCCACCTCACCGGCTACCACGGTACCACAGTGAATTCCCGCTTTGAAGGAGGGGATGAGCCCGTAGCGGGACTGGTATTTGTCAGCTGCATCGCTGATGCTTTTCTTGATATCGAAAAAGCATCGTACACATCGTCCGTTTTCGGTTCCATCGGCATAGCTCCATGCAATTACCACTTCGTCCCCGACGTATTGATAGATCTGGCCACGATTGTCAAGGATAGGATTTGTGATGTCGGCAAAAAAGTCTTTCAGCAGCATGTGATAGCGTTCGTCGCCCAACCGTTCCGCTATTGTTGTGGATCCATTCAGGTCGAGAAACATAAAGATGCGTTTCTCCTGCTTCGGGATCTGGTACTTGCCGCGGATGATGTTGACGAAAGTTCCGTGGCCGAACTTATTATTGACCTGGAGAACAAGTTGCGTTAACCCTACCACCAGGGACCAGGTCATGATGTTCTTTATGCGCGATGTGTCCGAAAGAAAAATCCCGAGCGCTTCCTGAGTGGCCGGATCGGAAAGTGGTCTTCCAGTGCGAAGCGGAACGAACACAGCACCAAGAATGAGGACAATGCACCCGATCACAGCTACATATCCCACAGCGACTGCCAGAATAGTCTGACCGTATGGCTTATCCCGATATTTCACATTAATATAGAATACCATCATAGCTCCACCTAGCAGGGCTCCAATCAACCCGGAGCCCGTGTTCTGCGCCAGGGAAAACCAAAAGGAGTAATCCTCCGATGCACCTCGTGAATTTCCCGAATGCAGGACCAGATGGTCGTAAGCGGTCATGAGCACACCGAACAAGAGCCAGGCAACGAGGATCATCAGGAGTTGACCCAGTCGTATTTGCGCCGTTCGAGTCATGACCAGCCGCTTCACCGCGATCTACACTTGCTCCTGGCGTCGTCTCAGTGGAATCAAAAGTCGAAGCGATGGCTCGCGAAGGTAGAGCCCACCCCAGATCAGTAGGGCAAGATACACGGGGAACAAAACGTGCGAGAACAGGGGATTGCCCAAACGCACGTGAGTCGCGATGGCACCACCCAGGTACCCCGACAGTAACACGGCCCCCAGCACGGAAGTCCGGGGAATTGCATAGAGGATCGTGCAAATGAGCGCAGTCAATCCAATACCTACCACCGTACTTTCAGGATAACCTAATTCAATCGTACCTTCAACGGCTATGTTCGTCTTAAGCACTTTTACGATGCTGTCGAACAGCAGAAAAAGGATTGCGAGACCGCTCAGAACATAGCTACCCCATGGTTTTTTCTTGACTTCGGTATTCATTGGTAAAGTACTTTTATAGTTATTAAACATTGTAACACTATCGGCCTGCAGGTTGCCTTTCCAGGATAGCGCGCAGGTTTTCGAGGCTCGATTCCATGTCTTTGCCCAAAGCACCCCGAAACAGCAGGTGTAATGCATTCAAAGGGTAAGGATTTCGTCCCGACATCGACCAGCTGACGCGGGTACGGCCTCCGGAAGCATCTGCTGTCGTCATATTGACGGCCGCAATCCCTCTGAAGGGACGTTCAAATCGCACCTCGATATCGATGCCTTCATTTTCACGAATTGCCATGATTTCCTGCTCCCCCTTTCCTGCCTTTTCGTCACCCTCCCACGCGTACACAAAACCGGGCATTCCGTCGGTGCCCCGAAAAGTTCTCGCCATGTCGGGATCAACCATCACCCATTTACTGTACTGTTCTTGGTTCCTCAGGTACCGGACGAAGTCAAAGACCTCCTCGCGCGGCGCGCGAATAAGAACGTCCCGGTGAATCACGTACTCCCGGCTTACAAAAGCTGCAAGGATCAGGATCAGCACCAGGAGTATCGCAACTACGGCAACTACGGATAATATGAGGTCCATTGGAAGATGTATTTGTTGGCATCAAAGTTAAGACAGGCGTCCCCTACTCGCCGGTGGTGATCACGTCATTTAGCGGCGGTCATTGCGACAAAGGGCAGTACAAAACGTGTTCAAAATCCTGTCAAAGTTCGTTCGAACACTTACGAGCGGGCACCGACCTTCCCAGCCGGGTCTGGCGCGATCTCATCGTCGAGAACCTCGGCGGAGAATCCATACCGCTTGATGAGTCGGATTACACGGGCGGCATCGACTGCGCCCGTGTCGTTGATCACACGCAGGATGCGGTCGCAATCGTCCAAATCAAAGCTGGCAGAATATCCCGAGCATAAGGAGCTAATTTCCTGAACCAATAACTCGGCGTAACGTCGGTCGCAAACATCGGTCTTGAAAACTTCAACCATCGTGAATTCGATTTAGGTTCGCAATTATCGGGCTCCGAGTTTATTGTTACGAATATTGGGCCTCGAAAGATTCCTGATGTCGTCAACAAGTTCAGGAAGTCCGGACATGAAGAGATGTCCCCGATTTTCGAACGCACGGCTCACGGCTTGAGGCAGTTTGTCGGCAAACTGCGTAAGGTGGTTAAAGGGTACGACGGTGTCGTTTCGACTGTGGTAAAGGAAGATGTTCGGAATCCTTCGAAGGTTCGCCTCAAAGTCCGGCCTCAGTTCGTATTCATCCACCTCCCACCCGGGTTCGCCAAAGAAAGGTGGGGCCACAAGGAACAGTCCCATGATGCTTTTCTCGCAGCACTCTTCTGACAGGAATTTGAGCAGCACGGACGCACCCAGTGAATGTCCGATGAGGATTACCTCATCGTCAAGCGCGGAGAGTTCGCGGTCAAGGGTGAGCTTCCACAATTCATACTCAGGATTCTCGGGATCAGGCATTCGCGGATACAGCACAACGTGATCGTCGTGCAATCCCTGGCGTAGGTGCTTCACTAGATCATCACTCCCTTCGTGGTGGCCTTGCGGACCGCCGCTGTGGATAAATAGTACCGGTGTTGCCATGGCTGAGTCTCCTTTGGTCTACAACGCTTGCAAATGCAATATTATCAGAGAGTTTCACCAACCGGAGGGTGTAAATACGGCAATTTGAGGGGTTGATCGCGACATTAGGGTTCGCTACTTTTGGGCGGGCTACGTCCCCGATTGATCGCAGTAGTTTTCAGGCGAATGCCGGAAATATTAACAGAACAAATAGTCCAGCAGAATATGAAACATATCTCGATCCTTGTGCCGGAAGGCGCCCTCCTCGGAAATGTCGAAGGTCCGCGCCAGCTGTTCAGTTGTGTGAATGATTTCCTGGCCACGCAATCGCGCGATCCGATATTCGATGTGCAACTCGTCGGAATATCTCCAGATACGAGTCTGAATAACGGCCTGTATAGCGTCAAGCCGGACCGTCTGATCAGTGACGTTGAGCGGACGGACCTTATCATAGTACCAGCTGTTGACGGAGACCTGCGCCTTGCCGTGGAACGGAACAGGGAGTATGTGCCCTGGATTGTAAAGCAGTATAAGAACGGCGCAGAGGTTGCCAGCCTTTGTGTCGGCGCGTTTCTGCTCGCATCCACCGGGTTGTTGAACGGACGGAAGTGTGCCACGCATTGGATGTTTGCGGACGAATTCCGGAGCATGTACCCCGATGTGAAGTTGGTTGTAGAAAAAATTATTACCGACGAGAATGGATTGTACTCCAGTGGAGGAGCATTCTCTTACCTCAACCTGATCTTGTATTTGATCGAAAAGTATGCCAGTCGTGATCTGGCCATCGCCTGCGCGAAAGTCTTCCAGATCGATATCGACCGTAACAGCCAGTCGCCCTTCATCATATTCAAAGGTCAGAAGGACCACGAGGACGAAACGGTTCTCAAAGCACAGGAATTCATTGAGAAGAACTTCCAGGAAAAGATCACTGTCGACCAGCTGGCGTCCATGCTTGCGCTCGGACGACGGAACCTGGAGCGCCGGTTCAAAAAGGCGACGTCGAACACTGTGGTGGAATACATTCAGCGCGTCAAAATAGAAGCCGCGAAAATGAGATTGGAGACCTCCCGTGAAAACGTCAACGAAGTGATGTACAAGGTGGGTTACACCGACACGAAAGCGTTTCGCACGACCTTCAAGAAGATCACGGGCATGTCGCCGTTGCAGTATAAGGTGAAGTATAGCCAT
>JAJJPK010000096.1:0-4378 GCA_032907565.1 Cyclobacteriaceae bacterium
TGGAAGGCGAGGCCCTCCAGGGCTACTCTACCTGTCATTCGATCGTGTCAAAGAATGATTTTGCGGGCTTCGCGGGCGGGCTCTCAGCTTCCACAGGGGCCGGCGCCGGAGGTGATTCAGGTTCCGTGGGTGTTTCGGTCGGTCCCTCCGGCGACTCAGCACGCGCCGCCCGGACGTACTCGCCGTTCGGGTAGATAATACTTCGCGCCTCGCGCCGTGCGTCGCTGAGAAACTTATCGGGATTGAAGTCAGCGGTAAACGACCGCGCCCTCTCCACCCGGTCGAGCGCGTCGTTAGCCATGCGCCTGAGTTCTGCTATGAGATCTTCGCGTGATGTTTCGAGTCTCTTGTAATCGTCGACGAGAGCCTTCAGGCGTTCCTCCATGTCTTCAACGATTTGCCGTGCGCGAACATCGGCTTCTTCGATCATGTCCCTTGCTTTGTTCTTTGCTTCGCTGATGATCGCCTCCGCCTTCAATTGTGATTCCTTGAGGTGAAGGTCAGCTGCAGTTCGGGCCTGTTCGATAACGCTGGCGCCCGTATCTTCTGCAGTCTTCAGCGTCTTGTACAAGGAGCCCTCGACCTCGCGAAGTTTGGACACCTCACGCTCGGTGGCTTCAAGTTTTATCCGAAGTTCTTTGCACTCGTCGCTAAGCCGTTCCCACTCCTGCGATAAGGTCATCAGAAAGCCATCCACCTCATCCCTGTCATAGCCTCGAAAATGTTTTTCGAAGGTCTTCTGACGTATTTCCAATGGCGTAATTCTCATATTGATGCATCAAAGTTAATATTCCAGGAAGTCACCGTCCGGTCGTCACTGGCACTAAGCAACTGATCCTGGTGGGAAGTCCACAACAGTTTGTTTACGGAAGTTCCATGCCCTGCGTGCCTTGCTTTGTCGATCACCTTCAGCAATTTCAACTCTTCCGCATTCCACACTTTGATAGACTTATCCATGCTACAAGTTACGAAATGTTTCGCATCCGGACTAAAGTCCAGGTGATTAATGGCATACATGTGCGCGACCACTTCCGCCACCATGCCGTAGCCGGAGTTCACGTCCCAGGCCTTGAGCCGCGCATCCCGGGAGCCGCTCAGCAGGTAGTAGCCGTCCGGCGTGTAACGCACGGAGAATACCGAATTGGTGTGGGCTTCCCACTCGTGTTTCATCTCGAGGGTCTTCAGGTCGTACACCCGGATATGGTTGTCGCTGTAGCCCACTGCCATTTCGCCTATGCGCAGATTGATGTCGATCGTCCGGGCACTCTTTTCGCTTTTTTTCATGCTGTTCACTACAGCGAGACGCGGCAGGTCCACTACAATCACACTTCCGTCACCCGTACCGGCAAAGAGGAGATTATCGACAGACTGAAGATCGAAGATGGCCGCCTTCGTCAGTTGTAACGACCCAAGTTCTACTTTATTTCTCCAGTCGAGCACGTGAATGCCCTCGTAGTTGTGGCCGACCACCATCGTGTTACTCGGCGCGTGATGATGCAACGCGTAAATGGAGTTCGGCAGGCGTGCTACCGGGTAGCCTTCATCGGGCTTTTCCAGGTCCCACAGCACCACCATGCCATCGCCAGCTCCGGTGCAAAAAAGATTCGGCTGATCCGTTCCCTGAAGCGTGTACACAGCGTCGCGATGGCCTGTGAAAGAATGCAGCTTGGTGACTTTGATAGCCATGATTCCGGGCGCCCCCCGTGCGCCGGCAAAAGATTGGCGGATGTTGATTTTTTTGTCAAAATTGGAACACAATGAGGGACATACCAAATGCCGCTGCAAAAAATTGAGGATAATCGCGGTAATCCCTGGGGGTTGTGGAGGATTGAAGAGGACGAAACGCAACTCGAGGCGGCTGCGGCATCGCCCGAGCGGATACCGGAGGCTATACGTCATCCTCATAAGCGCCTTGAGTGGTATGCCGCGCGCGTCCTGGTGAAGACGCTGATGGAACGGAGCGGACTCACGTTCCAGGGCATCGTTAAGGATGTCTACGGCAAACCCTTTCCGAGCGGATACGCGCACCATCTTTCACTTAGTCACTCGTATCCGTACGTGGCCGCTTACCTTCACGCGACGCATCCTGTAGGCATCGACATCCAGCCTCCCCGATCTTCCCTGCTGCGCATTGCACACCGCATTCTGGATCCTTCCGAACTCGCGTTCGCCGGTACGGACCTCAACACCCACTGTGTGATCTGGTGTGCAAAAGAGGTCCTTATCAAAGTACATGGCCGAAAAGACCTTATTTTTTCCAAAAACCTCAGAATCAGCCCATTTTCGATCAATTCAAAGGGTTATTTTTCTGGCAGCATTATTGTCGGAACTACCGAGACCATGGTACGCCTCTACTACGAAATGCAGCCGGCGTTTGCCCTGGTCCTCAATAAACCTGAACCTACATGAAAAGAATTGCTGCGGTGATCCTTACGCTTGTCGTCGGGACCGCTTACGGCCAGACAATCACCACTTTTTCCGCCCGGGATGTCGTCAGCGGAGCGTCCTTCACACTCAGTGACGAAGCGAATTCCCGAGGTGTCGTGATTATTTTTACGAGCAACACCTGCCCGTTCGATGCGTACTACTTCGACCGTTTCGACAAGCTGGTAGCCGATTACAACGGGCGCATTCCTGTCGTCTTCGTCAATCCGCACCCCGGCGAAGATGAGTCAGCCGATGCCATGAAGGCGCTCGCCCAGCGTCGCGGTCTCAAGGTGCCCTACCTGGAGGATAAGAATCAGGCGATCATGCGGGCGTTGAAGGTAACCCGTACTCCGGAAGCCATCGTGCTGAAACCCGAGAATGGCGCATACAAGGTTTTTTATCGCGGCTCAATCGACGACAACGCGCAGGTCGCGACCGACGTCCATCGCCACTACCTCGCCGATGCCATAGAAGCACTCCTTGCAGGTCGCAATGTTTCGCAGCCTGTGGTACGACCGATGGGGTGTAATGTGAGACAGATATAGTTGGCAGTTGGCCCTCCTACTCCCCGAGGTCGGTACTATCGGCGATGATGAGCAGAAGTTCTTTCACTTCTTCGGCTTTGGCGTGTTCTCCCATCTTATCAAAAGACATGATCAGGTTTCGGAGCACCCGGCGGATGATCTCAAGGTTTGAGCAGGGTTCAAAGTAGGAGTCCTGCGGCGTGAGGTGCAGTTCATTGATATAGTTTTCAATGTCCTTTCGCGAAAAGATCAGCCCCTTGTTGAACGCGTTGATGTAGAACTGTGGCGTTCGGTCGTCTTTGTACGTAAGAATAAAAAGATTGGGCAAGTTCACGCCATAGACCGGCAGCTTGAGTTTCTGGGCTACCAAAAGATAAATGACACACAACGTTATCGGATTTCCTTTCCGCGTCTCCAGGACCACGTTGATCATAGAGTTTCCCGGAGAATGAAAGTTCTTTGTATTGGCTCCGAATTTCAGCTTACTGAACAGAACACTGTTGATGATCTTGATCTGGTCGAAGGGATACAGATCCGGCTTGAATTCCAGCCACGTTTCATAATAAATCTGTTCGAGATCCTGTTTCAACCTCAGTAACTCAATATCCGGATACTGGTAGGTGGCGACCAGCCACATGCCCGTCAGCAAATCATGCTCCTCGCCGGCATACCATTCTTTCAGTCGCTCCTTCAGAATCTCAAACTGCAACTCGTGAATCAATTCTTCGATGCGCCGCTGCACATACGGGTTGAAGTTGTTTTCCCACTCCTCCTCCAGAAACGGAATTACCTCCTTACCCAGCGACCGGATCTTCTCCACCACATGGGATACCACCTGATCGTCGTCGTCGTCAAGAAGTGAAATTAATGCCCGCAGCTCTTTGGACTCCATGGAATAAATGAGTGAATGAGTGAATGAGTGGATGAGTGAATGGGGTTCCGATCACCATTGACAATGGCATCACTGCATGAATGAGCAAACGGAATTCCGACATCCATTGACAAAGGTACCACCAAACAATGGACGAACCAACCCGAGGATCCTTTGCAAAATTACCGGGTAGTCCGCCTCGCCTTTGAAAGTATGGCTACCAGTTCTTGTCCTTCTGATTCAAATTTCGTCGTTTCCGACTTGGCTACAATACCGGAATCCACCAAAATCTCTAACCAAAAAAGACTCTCGTCAAGTTCCTCAATTGTGACACTTAGCTTGGCAAAAAACTCTGACTTGGACCTTGCCCTGCATACTGCCCTGTAGTTAGCGGCAGCACTGAGGGATGACCGCAAGAATTGATCGCCAATGATTCTCGCCTCCCCCCTCTTGGGTAGGTCCCGAAAGATACCGATGCCCATTAAGGCAAAATCTTTCGTTCTCGCCCTCATCCGGGAAACAAATGCCTCTTTTGATATTTCTATGCGATCGATTT